>CACEEJ010000020.1 GCA_902558545.1 uncultured Pelagibacteraceae bacterium
TCAGTTAATCCATCGGATCTAGCCTGATTTCTTTCTATATGAATTGGTAAAACTTTGCCATAAATAGCTTTAGAATGTTCTGGAGTGTTTACTCTCCATGGATCTAAAACATAAGCTGGAATACACATATATCTTGATTTTTCGCCTTCAACTTTTGTTACCCTGTGCAAAGTAAATCTACCTTTAAATATTTGTAAATCTCCTGGCTCTAATTTCAATTGTCTCACTCTAGTTCTGTCTCCTGATATAACTTTTTGAACTTCTTCGAAATTTTCATTTCCTGGCTCTCTAATATTTGGACAGTACTCAAATATTCCTCCCTTCTCAGGTTTTTGTATCATTAAACTAAGTGTAAATTCACAACTATCAAAATGCCATGGGAGTACCCCATCTGGTTTCATAACATTATACGCATGACATGCTAAAGGATCTGCCCATCTGTAAATAGGTGAGACGCCTAAACAAGCAGATACAAATTTTAAAAGTTCTTCAGTTTCGTAAAGATATTTCATTTCAGAGTCTTTTGGAAAACAATCTGAATTTAAATATCCATTATATCTATTCATAAAAGTTCTTTTTGGATGATCTTTTGGTAACGAAGGATCGTCCTTCGCATACAAGTATGCATTTATACTTTCTTTAGACATATAAACTTCATCTAATTGTTTTTCTAACTCAGAATTCATTACCTTAAGTGATTTAGGTAAAATAAAATTTGGAATTGTTGAACAACTATATTGATCAAGTTCTTCTTTACATTTTTTTAATTAGATTTTTAATTATTGGTGAATTTAAATCGTATATTGGATATTTTTCTAAATCTACAATAGTCTTAAGTCTATCGTTCATTTAAGTTTATTTTAACTTTCCCTCTTCTCTCATTTTTGCTCTTATCTTAGTAGCTGATATTTTTTGAGTTTCTTCATCCAAAACTATTTCCTCAATCTTATATCCAACTCCTCTACCATAACAAATATTTGTAATATTAGGTACTAACATTATTTTAAATTGTCCTTCAAATTCAGGATTTAATCTGTCTTCAATATTTTTTTTAACGGTTTCAAAATCAAAAGGATTATCGTCTACACCCTGTACATCTCTAATTTGAATACAAACTTGTCCAGTTTTTTTAATAATTTCTTTAAACAAAGTGTAATGTCCATCGTGAAAAGGTTGCCATCTTCCTAGCATTTGTGCTGTTGGTTTTTTGTTATCCCATTGGTGTGTCATTTTTTTATCTCCTCTATTATTTTTGGTGCCCAATTTTTTGCATCCTGAGTTGTTACATGAAAATCAAAATTCTTAGGATTAACAAACATTTGGTTAGTGTCTTCAAATCTTCCTTCTTTAATCGTATCTACCCACACTCTAAAATCTGCTGGAAACAAACTTCTTGCTTCGGGAGTTGGTGCAATAAAATCTGCAATTACATAATGACCATCTGCTTTTAATTTTAAAGCTGCCTCAGCCATTCTTTTTGCCTGTCTTACTCTTCCCTCTTCAGAAAAATCCCAATCGTTTGCAGCTTTTCTTACCTCGTCTGCATTTAATCTTTTTGCATTTAATAGTGGTGCCATTTCATTTGCTAGAGTTGTTTTACCTGCTCCAGGTAAACCCATTACTAAAATAATTTTCATTAAATATCTTCTAACGGATGATGGGACATTAATTCAAGTCCATTTTCACCTACAAGATACTGTTGTTCAAGTTTTACACCTTCTTTACCACCAACTTTACCAATATAACTCTCAAGTGTAATTGTCATGTTCTTCTCAAAAGTTCCACCTTCTTCTCCACCATCAGTTGGATATCTTATTTGGGGCCACTCATCACACAACCCAATTCCATGAACCATACATGAATACCTATTTCCATAATACTCATCAGGCAAAACCCAAGATTTTTTTATAAATTCTTTAAAACTCATTCCTGGTTTTATTAATCTAAAATTATGATCAATTTGATTTCTAGCTATTGAATATAGTTTTTTTTGCTCATCATTAAATTTATGTCCAACTACAAAAGTTCTTGATATGTCAGCACAGTATCCATAGGGACCAACCATATCTGTATCAAAAGCAACAATTTCTCCTTGTTGCATAACTTTATTACTGCTCTCTTGCATCCATGGATTTGTTCTTTCACCAGATGATAAAATCCTACACTCAATCCACTCACCTCCATTTTCAATATTCGTTTTATGTAAAATTGACCACAATTCATCTTCAGTCATTCCTGGCTTAAGATCTGATCTCATTTTTGATACACCTTTTTCTGCAACTTCTATTGCTGCTTTCATACAAGTCAATTCATCAGGTGATTTTATTACTCTTGCTT
Organism: uncultured Pelagibacteraceae bacterium; assembly: GCA_902558545.1. Taxonomy (GTDB): domain Bacteria; phylum Pseudomonadota; class Alphaproteobacteria; order Pelagibacterales; family Pelagibacteraceae; genus Pelagibacter. Next base: position 2,338 of record CACEEJ010000020.1, read on the forward strand.
GTTCTAAAATCAATTTTGCATCTACAACTTCAATTCCTTCTTTATTTAAAGCTGTAACCGCAGGACCATTTAAAACATCGATTGCAATTTTTTTAGTTTTAAAATAATTTTTTGATAAATCTTTAACTTCATTTATCCATTTTGATAATTGTAAATTTGCTTGATCTCCATTGCTAAAATAATCCCATGTGATTGCAGGTCTGATTTCGTCAATTAGATTTAAATGCTTCGATAATATTTCACAATTAAAATACTCATAAAGAATAGTTGGTCCATTGACCGATACAAAACAATATCTTGTTAAGTTATGCATATTATAGACACTCATGTTTACAGTATCTAAAGCATAACGAACATTCACTGGATCAAAGAGAATACAAGCCTCTAAATTGTTTTTTACTAATTCTTTTCTGACCCTATCTAAACGATATGATCTTAATTTATCAAAATCAATTTCATCTTCTCTTAATCTTTTTTTAGTAATAAAATTTTGTCTTGGTTTAATCTCAGGAGCTATTTTTCTACTAAACCTCATAATACCCTATACAAACCTAACCATGCGTTAACATCTTTGCTCGCAATATAGTCAGATTTAAAAAATTCTACTTTTTCCCACTTCTTGCTATCTTTCAGTATATCAATTTTTTTATCAAAACCATACTCTTCATGAATTCCTTCATTAATCGTGAAGCAAATTAAACCACCTGGTTTTGTTATTCTTATAAATTCATCTAATGCATTTGGTTTTACATGCCCAAAAGTAAATGTTCCAACACACATAACTCCACCATAAAAGTTGTCCTCAACCTCTATTGGTTTATTTAAATCAACCTTTACTAATTTTTGATAAAGGTCTTTTGGTACAGTATCTAATAAAGTTTGAGATAAATCGGCTCCATGAAAATTTTCGAACCCATATTTTTTTAATTCAACTCCAACTAGACCTGTTCCACAGCCTGCATCAAAGATTAGTGTGTCTTTATTATTTTCGTGCTTATTGAAAGTTGCTACGGTTTCCTTTGGGCCTGTATAGTTCCAATCAACCATATCTTTATTATACTTATCTTTTTCTCCCCACTCATCGTAGTACCTCATAACTTCATCAGTAGTTTTAAGTTTATAAATTGGAATTTTGTTTCCTACGTCTTTTTGTGCCATTAACTTCTCATTTTTTGACCACTTGGATCATAAAGTGGTTCTTTAATAATTGAGCAATTAAATAAATCTCCATTTATCTCCACTTGAATTTTATTTTCAGAATTAATGTTTTTTTGATCAACAAAAGTAAACGCCACACTTTTATTTACAAAATGAGCAAAACCACCTGAAGTAACGTAACCTATACTTTGATCTCCATTCATAACAGCTTCATTATTTGTTACATCAATATCATTTGTTTCAACAATTAATGGTATGAGTTTATTTGAAGAATTTTCCTTTTGTGCACTTTCTTTACCAATAAACTCTTTATCCCAATTAATAAAAGCATCTAAACCCGTCTCTTTTGCTGTAAAATCTGGTCTATAATCTAATGTCCAAGCTCCCCAATTTTTCTCTAACCTCATTGACATTAATGCTCTTCCACCAAATGGTTTAATATTAAATTCTTTTCCAGCCTCCATTAATTCTTCATAAAGTTTTAATTGATAGTGAGGTGCTACATAAATTTCATATCCAAGTTCGCCAGTAAATGAAATTCTATTTATTATTGCTGGAACTCCCCCAACAAACATTCTTCTAGAGTCTCTAAATTTAAATTTTTCATTTGAAACATCGTCTCTTACAATTTTTTCTAAAACTTTCCTTGAGTTAGGTCCTGCAATAGACAATCCATGATACTCATCAGATCTATTTGAATAACTTAAATTAAATTTATCTAAATGACTCTCAAACCAACGTCTATGCATTTCTTGAGCAGCTCCAGAACCAAATACAATGAATTCATTTTCATCTAAGCAAGCTACAGTTAAATCACCACACAACTTTCCTCTATATGACAACATTGGGGATAAAGATATTCTTCCTGGTTTTGGAAGTCTTCCAGCCATTATGTGATCTAAAAACTTTCTAGCATCAGGACCTTTGAATTCATGTTTTGAAAAATTAGCAACTTCGATTAAACCAACGTTTTCTCTTACATTAATAACTTCTTTTGAAACATAGTCGTGTGATCTCGATCTTTTAATAGTAGGCTCTTCGTGTGCATCTTCTTTATTGTTTGCAAACCACAAAACATTTTCCAATCCAAAACTATCTCCCATAACAGCACCTTGATTTACAAAACGATCATATAGTGCAGTAGTTTTTTGTTTTCTTCCTTTTGGTAAAGTTTCATTTGGAAATGTCATAATAAATCTTCGTTCATAATTTTCTGAGGATTTGATTGTTCCATATTGAGGTGAAGCGTAATCTCCAAAACGAGCAACATCCATTGCCCAAACATCAATGGAAGGTTCTCCATCAATAATCCACTCAGCAATACATTTTCCAACACCACCACCTTGGCAAAATCCAGCCATGACACCAACTGCAACCCAATAATTTTTCATTCCTGGTACTGGACCAATAAGAGGACTTCCGTCTGGACCAAAAGTAAAAGGTCCATTAACTATATTCTTAATACCTGCACGCTCTAATGCTGGCATTCTCTCAAAACCAATTGCAAGTCTATCTTCAATATTATCTAACTTTGGCTCAAGTAACTCATGTCCAAAATTCATTGGGGTTCCTTCTACTTTCCAAGGAGTAGATTTTGGTTCATAAGTTCCAAGCAACATTCCTTTTCCTTCTTGCCTAAAGTAAATATTTCCCTCAAAATCTGTTCCTATTGGCAATCTTTGATCACCCATTGCTTCAATTTCTGGAATAGGTTCAGTGATTAAATAATGATGCTCCATTGGTTGTACTGGAAGATTAAGTCCAGCTAATTGTCCAACTTCTCTTGCCCACAAACCACCAGCGTTAATTACTATTTCGGCATTGATGTTTCCTTTTTCAGTAAAGACATCCCAAGTTCCGTCTTCTTTTTGTTTCGTATCTTTAACAACAGTGTGAGTATAATATTTTCCACCATGAACTTTTGCAGCTTTTGCAAAAGCGTAAGTAACTCCTGATGGATCGACTTCACCATCAATAGGATCCCATAAAGCTAACAAATATCGAGATGGATCAATTAAAGGATGTTTTTTTTTCACTTCCTCTAGGGAAATAAATTCTTGATCAAGTCCCATGTATCTTGCTTTTGATCTTTCTCTCTTTAAATAATCAGCCCACACTTCATTTGAAGCTAAGTAAAAACCCCCGCTAGGTTTAAATCCAGTTGAGTGACCAGATTCTTTTTCAATCTCTTTGTATAAACCTATTGTGTAAGCCATCATCCTAGAAATATTAGGGTCAGAGGAAATTACATGAACATTTCCTGCAGCATGCCAAGAAGAACCCGATGTTAGTTCATTTCTCTCAAGTAAAATACAATCCTTTAATCCAAATTTAGATAGATGATAAAGTATAGAGCACCCTACTACACCACCTCCTATGATTACTACTTTGGCATTCTTTTCCATTAATATTTAATTTCCTTATTTACTTTTTTCAAAGATTTATCAGTACCATGATGAAAATGTTTGCTCATGTCAGGCATATATTTCATTGAAATTGGTTTCTTTCCAATCGCAACTGACATTTCTCTAACGTGGTGAGCTTCAGCACCACAACATATACCAATAAAATTTATTTTATTTTTTACACAATCTTTTGCAAATTCTGCCATTTCAAATCTGTTACAAAATAAGTTGTCTAAAGCAACTGGAAATGCATTTCCACCTGGAATACAGTCACATCCATGATCAGTGATATTCAAGAAACCAGGTTCTTCTTCAGTAGTTCTATAAGGAACAGGAAGTCCTGAAACATGGCATGAAACTTTATCTCTAACTTTTTTTAAAAGTTTCATTGTCATTTCGGGTCCTCTGTAACAATTTAATCCAACGACATCAGCGCCTAAATCCTCCATCATCTTACATGAATCCTCAGCGCTATGACCTTCTCTAGTTTTGTCCCCTCTAGGGATTGCAAAATTACAAACTGCAATAAGTCCAGCATCTTTAATTGCTTTTAGTGCAATTTTCATTTCGTCAGTCCAACTTATTGTTTCAGCAATAACAAAATCAACACCAGCTTCTTTTGCCCAAGCTACTTGTTCTTCATACATTTGTTGACACTGTTTATGAGTATTGGCATCACCTGGATCAAATACGTTGGTGTTTGCCACATCTCCACAAACCATAAGATCTAAATCTTTAAACTCAGCTGCAGCATCTTTTGCAATTTTAAGAGCACCTTTTTGCATTGGTTCTAACAAGTGTTCTTTGCCAATTATTCTCAACTTTTCTCTATGACCATAATAAGTAAATGCCTGAACAACATCTGAACCAGCTCTAATAAATTCTCGATGTAATTGAGTTACTACCTCTGGATGTTCTAAAACCACTTCTGGAACAAATGGACCTGCTGAAAGATAACCTCTTCTTTCCATTGCAAAAAGATAGCCTTCTGCACACATTATTGGACCTTCGTTTAATCTTGTAATTAGATCTTTTTTCATAATTTACCCTCTCATTTTGTTAAGTTGGTTGCAACCCACTTATGAAACATCAAAGTAGGAGTATCCATTACAGGTGAAAAATTCCCACCATTGTAAGCTGGGGAATTTCGCCCGTTTTGCATTCCTTCTATTGCAGTTACATCTTCATTCATAACTTCTTGCCAAAATGCAAAATTTTTTTCTCTTATATCCTTAAACTCATCACTAGAAGCACTTTTATCTCCAACATAATATAATTCAAAATGTTCTTTAGTTTGGTTGTTAGAAATTGGCTCTAACCAAAATGCATAAAAATGATCAATATGTATTCCTAACATTACGTTTGGATATAACGATACATATTCAGATTTTTCAGAAAGTTCAGTTGGCCAGTTGGGAAAACATTTAAATTTAATGTTTCCGTCGAACTGTTGTGAATATTTATTACTTCCTTGTCCTGAAAAATTAAAATTCTCATCTTCAATATGATAGTGATCTGAAATATTTGAAACTTTATTAAGTTCTGGATGTATCCACGGCAAATGATAGCTTTCACAATAATTCTCAATTGCAAATTTCCAATTACTATTTACTGTCATATTAAAATATCCGTTATCAGTTGAATGTCTTATTAATTTTTGATCTTTTTTTGAAATAAACTTAGACCATCTATCCTCTAGAGGTTTAATAAAATCTTCAAATGGTTTTGCATTAGAATTAATATTAATAAAAATTAAATCCATCCAAATATTTGATTTAATTTCTTTTAAGTTACTCTTGTTTTTATCGAACCCTTCAACCTCATGTTTTCCTAGTCCTCCTATATGTGGAGTAACATTTAATTTTCCATTAAAATCATAGGACCAAGAATGATAAGGGCATCTTATTACATTTTTTAATTTACATTCCTGATCAACTAATTTGAAACCTCTATGACTACAAACATTATGAAAAACTTTTACTTCATTCTCTTTGTTTCTAACTATTAGTATTGGTATTCCTAAAAGATTAAAAGGTTTTGCATCGCCTGGATTTGGTACAGAACTTGCAACCCCAATCATCGTCCAATTATTTTTAAATATTTTTTCTTTCTCAAACTCTAAGTAATCATTATTCAAATAGCATTCATTAGGTAATCCATGAGCTTTCTCTATAGGATTTTTAACAACTTCTATTTTATTGGGATCTAAGATGTCTGATAATTTTTTATTTAAATTCATAAACCTCCTTTTTTTAATTAATTAAAAAATTAATCGAGGCTTAAAATTATCTTTCTCTAATTATGATTTGTTGAAAAACAGTTTTGCAATTTAAAATATAAACAAATTCTTTGAAAAAAAAATTTGCAGAAAAAGTCATGCTAAAACCCTAAACAAAAATTTAGGTCAGTTAAAGACAATTTTGCTGCAACCAATAGTTGAATTAAATTTGCATTATAAGCCTCGATATGTTCAATTTAACTTTTAAATGAATCAAATGTTGGGAGATATAATGAAGATTAAAAAAATACTTCTTTCACTAGCTGTTGTGTTTGGTCTTACTTCTTTTGGAAGTGTTGCAAATGCAGCTTGTGGAAATATAACGATTGCTAATATGAACTGGGCTTCAGCAAACTTTATGGCTGAGGTTGATAAGATCATATTAGAAGAAGGTTATGGATGTTCAGTAGAATTAGTACCTGGTGCTACAATGCCTACGTTTACATCTATGCAAGAAAAAGGTGAGCCAGATGTTGCTCCTGAGTTTTGGGCTAACGCTGCTATCATTGCTTTAAATAAAGCTGTTGATGAAGGTAAAATGCACGCACTTAATAAAGCACCAATTACAGGTTTAGGTGAAGGATGGTGGGTATTACCTCACACTCTTAAGAAGCATCCAGAGCTTACAACTGCTGAAGCAATTTTAGCAAGACCGGATCTGTTTCCTCACCCAGAGGATCCATCAAAAGGTGGTTTCCATATTTGTCCTCCAGGCTGGAACTGTGAATTAAGTAACAGAAACCATTTTAGAGCTTGGGACATGGAGGCAAAAGGTTGGGCTATTGTTGAAACAGGTTCTGCTGCAGGACTTGATGGTTCAATAGCTAAAGCTGCTGAGCGAGGAGAAAACTGGTTTGGTTATTATTGGTCACCAACAGCTATAATCGGTAAATACGATATGAGAGCTGTAGACATGGGATCATGGGGTGGAAAAGATAACTGGGACAAATGTATAGTTTTACCAGAGCAAGAATGTGCTGACCCTAAAAAAACTTCATGGACAAAATCTGAAGTTTACACAATCGTAACTGACAATTTCAAGAATACAGCTGGAAGTGCTGGTATGGAATACTTTAAAAAAAGAACATATCCAGGTCCAGTAATGAACGGTATGTTAGTTTGGATGGGTGAAAACCAAGCAGAAGGTGCTGATGCTGCAATTGAATTCCTAAAAACACAAGAAAGTGTTTGGGGTAAATGGGTTTCAAGTGATGCTGCAAAAAAAATCAAAAAAGCACTTTAATTAAAATATTATCAAACCCGCTTCGGCGGGTTTGATTTAATAAAAATTATGGATTTCTTTAATAAAATTCCTGTAATGGATCGAACAGCTCTAAGAGAGCTTAAAAAAGGAATTGATTCTAGTTTTAAAGAATTTTCTAGAGCATATGGGGATGGGATTGAAGGTTTTTTTGATCCACTTTTACATTTTTTAATTTGGTTAGAAAAATTATTAGTAAATAGCCCTTGGCCTTTAGTAATTGGTGTGTTTGCTATATTGGCTTGGATTGGATCAAGAAGTATTAAACTTGTAATTGGTACAGTGGCTTGTTTTATAGTTATTGGTTATTTTGGTATGTGGAAAAATTGCATGGCTACAGTTGCAATCATTTCCGTTTCTACATTAGTTTGTATTGTTGTGGGAATTCCAATTGGAGTGTTAATGTCAAAATCAGCAAGAGCAGAAAAAGCAATTTTACCTGTTTTAGATATGATGCAAACTATTCCAAGCTTTGTATATTTAATTCCAATCATTATGCTTCTTGGTATTGGTAAAGTGCCTGGTTTACTTGCTGTATGTATTTATGCCCTCCCCCCTATTGTAAGATTAACAAATCTAGGGATTAGAGAAGTTGATAAAGAAACTTTAGAAGCCAGCGAAGCTTTTGGGGCAACACCAATGCAAAAATTAAGATCTGTTCAAATCCCACTTTCTCTACCAACTATTTTTGCTGGGATTAACCAAACGATTATGATGGCTTTAGCAATGGTAGTAATTGCTTCAATGATAGGTGTAAAAGGCTTAGGAGTCCCTATTTTGCAGGCTATTTCCAACCAATATTTAGCTCTTGGAATGATGAATGGTTTAGCAATCGTAGCTCTGGCAATTATATTTGATAGAGTAACTCAACAGTACGGACAAAGAATTCAAAAGCACAGAGGTCAGTTAAAAAAGTAAATTAGTCTCAATCGAATTTTCTAGACTCATATTTCAAAATAAATAAAGATCTTCCCTATGAATTTTTCATTGGAAATAAGTCCTAAAACAGAGGTTGATACAGTTCCAGCGTTGTCTGACATTTATATAACAATGCTACCTGGGGGTGATTATAGAGAAACTGCTGATAAAGCAGTAGAACTTGTAAAAAAAGGATTTAACCCCGTACCTCATTTTCCTGCTAGATCAATGCATGATGAAAAAGAACTTAAAGATTATGTTTCTAGATGCAAAGATGGTGGAGTAAAGCAAGTCCTAATTATTGGAGGCGGAAGAGAACCAGCAGGTAAATTTGATAGTTCATTTCAACTTTTAGAGACTGGTTATTTTGAAAAAATGAAAATAGGAATTGCTGGACATCCCGAGGGGAGTCCTGATATATCCGACTCAGATTTAGAAAAAGCTATGATAGATAAAAAGCCTTACGCTGATTATATTGTAACACAATGGTTACTTGATCCTCAGCCTATTATAGATTTTATTTCTAAGCAAAGCGTACCAGTGCATGTGGGAATTACTGGGCCATTAAAAATATCTAGCTTAATTAAATTTGCTAATATTGTGGGGGCAAAAAATTCCATTAACTTTCTTAAATCTAATTTTACTAAGGCATTAGATTTATTGAAACCTAAAGACCCTAATGATTTAATTGGGAAAGTTAAATCGCATACTGATAACTTCCACATTTATACATTCGGCGGCTTGAAGGAAACTAACAAGTGGTTGAAGGAGAATAGTTATGTCTAAAGAATTTGACTATACTAAAGTACAACAGGTTACTTCTGTTGATCAATCTGATAGAGAAGTACCATACAATTTAAGACAAAGTGGGCCAACTAAAGTTGAGTTATTAATTTCAACAAGGGTGAGAAAATCACCTTATTGGCATTTATCAATGCAGGCAGGTTGTTGGAGAGCAACTGTGTACAATCGAATTTATCATCCAAGAGGTTATGTAAAACCTGAAGATGGTGGAGCAATGGTTGAGTACGATGCAATCGTAAACCATGTTACAATGTGGAATGTAGCTGTTGAAAGACAAATAAGAGTTAAAGGTCCAGATGCAGAAAAATTTACTGACTACGTTATAACTAGAGATGCAACAAAAATTTCTCCTATGAGAGCAAGATATGTAATATTATGTAATGCTTACGGAGGGGTATTAAACGATCCAATTCTTTTAAGAATTTCAAAAGATGAATTTTGGTTTTCGTTATCAGATTCTGATATTGGAATGTATTTACAAGGTGTAAATGCAGATGGAAAATTTAATTGTACAATTGAGGAAATAGATGCATGTCCAGTACAAATTCAAGGTCCTAAATCAAAAGCTTTAATGCAAGACCTTTGTGGTGACCAAGTTGATTTTGATAATATGCCTTTTTATGGATTAGCAGAAGCAACAGTTGGTGGAAGAAGTTGTGTAATTTCTCAATCTGGTTTTTCAGGAGAAGCTGGTTACGAGATATATTTAAGAAATGCAACTTTATATGCTGAAGATATGTGGAACGCAGTGTTAGATGCAGGAAAAAAACATAAATTGATGGTGATTGCACCAGCACACCATAGAAGAATACAAGCAGGTATTCTTTCCTGGGGGCAAGACATGGATCAACAACATAATCCATTTCAATGTAATTTAGGTTATCAAGTTTCATTATCTGGTAAAGGTGAATGGAATAAAAAAGCTGATTATGTTGGTAAAGCTGCTTTAGAGAAAATGGGAGCAGATATTAAAGCTGGAAAAAAACCATATAAACTTCAATTAGTTGGAATGGAGTTGGGCGGTAAACCAATTGATGATTATGCGCCAGACTTTTGGCTTGTATCACCAGAAAGTGGTGGAGATCCAGTTGGATTTCTTACTTCACCATGGTGGCATCCTGAGAAGAAAACCAATATTGCTATGGGATACGTTCCATTTGATGGAACTTTAAACCCTAATGGATTTCCAAAAAATAAAGTTGGAACTAAGTTTAAAGTTCATCTTCCAGAAAAATACTCAGATACTCCAGGAACACCTGTAGATGCTGTGGTTGTGGATATTCCATTCAAAGAGTCTTTCAACGCAAATACAAGAGAAGTTGTAAAAGGCTAAAATTTACTAAGGGGGAGCTAATTTCAGCTCCCCTTTTCAATTCTAATGACCAAAAGTTTTTTAATAGCAGTTTGCATTATCATTGCTATTGCTTTAATAATATTTCCATTAATTGTTTCTTATAAGGCTCAAAAAAATAAAAATAAAAAAAATTAATGTTTGCTGAATTTTTAAATATAATTTTTAAGTCAATAAAATTAGACAAAACTCTTTATTCAGATAATAAAAATTTTGGAGAAGCATCAATATACTTTGCTGGTATTATAATGATCCTAGATGGTATCGCTGGAGCAGTAGCAGCTAATACAATTATTAAAACAGCTATTGCAATGTCTGGTCTAACTGCAATAGTTACTTGGCTAATATGGGCGATTTTTATCTTTGTAATTGGAGTTAAATTATTTCCTGATAAACAAACCAAAGTTTCGTTCAAAAAAGTTTTAACAGCTGTTGGATTTGCACATGCCCCTGGTTTATTAAGATTTTTTGCGGTCACACCAGATTTAATGATACCAATAATTTTTCTAACTCAGTTCTGGATTTTTGCAGGTTTAATAATTTCAACTAAACAAATATTGAGTTTAAAATCTAATTTTAAATCTTTTGGGATTGTGCTTTTATCCTTTTTAATTATTGCATTTTTATCTATCTCATTTGTGATGAGTAGAATGAATATGCTTCCAGTAAGTCAAATCAGTTAAAGTGGAAATATAGTTTTAGATACTCTACAAGATTTACATAATTTAAAACCAGTAAGAATTAAATTTTGAGTAACACTCTCGTCTTCTTCTCTGCATTCATCACAAATATTGTTTAATTCTTCAGTATCTATATTAAGATATTTTTCATCAGTTTTATCAGTCATTATCGGTCAAACCAGCACCTGCCGCACCTTCTTTTAAACTGTCACTTTCTTCGACAAAAGTTTCTTCAGATAACTTGTATAAGTTATTCCATTCATCGTCTGTAAAGTTGTCTTCATTTTCTAGTAGATTTACCTCAATTGTATTCGCTAATTTTGGAAATTCTTGTTCAATAAAATTTGAACTAATATTTACATTTAAATTTAGTAAAATTTTTTTTTTCTCATCCATTTTTAAATAAATTTTTTTTCCAATAATTTCTGATGAACGACTTATAAAGGAAATAAAAATTATTGGATAAGCAACATTTTTAAACTCAATTTTTTTTAAATTTTCTAAAACATTTATTTGATCTAAAAAACTAACACCTAAAGTAATTGGACAGTAAGGATTTTTTGATGAAGAGTTATTTTCACCAATTAAATTTAAATTTTCAAATTTACTTTTGTTTTTTTCATTAAAATATTCATTAAGGTGCTTAATACCCGGTAAACTAAATAGTTCTAATAACCTTATACTTTTTCCTGTTTCCTCAGAAACCCCCCAAGAATATCCTGTTGCCTTTGAAGCTCTTTTAACAGTAGTTTCAATTTCACTCAGTGATTTCATTATTAAATATTGGTTTTATATACCCACTGCTCGTCATAACTTTTTAACTCATTTGGAAGTGGAGCACCTTGGAACATGCAAATTCTTAGCCATTTGTCAGATCGTGGATCAAATTTTAATGCCCCAAAAAAAGACAATTTTAGTCTTAGCATATCAATTGGCATTAAATCTTTACCAATTGTATTATCTTGTATTTCTGAATAAGGAAATTTTTCTACAATGAACGCTCTTCTTACAACATGTCTTAACTCAGAATTTGAAGTTAAAAACTCAGCAATAGTTAAACTATTTTTTGAGACTAATAATTTGTCATAAAGTTTTTTTATATCTCTTGCTATTGCTAAAGGTTGTTCTAATTCTGATCCATGTTCTTCAAAACGATCCGCCAATCTAGGTTCTTCTTTATTTTTTGAAATAAACCAAAAGTTTTTATTATTTTCTTTTTCTTCAAAATTAATATCTAGAATATTAGGATACTTTGCTTCAATGATATTCCTCAATTCATCAACTTTTCTATAAGTTGGAATGTTAAAATATTTTTCTTCGTCTGAACTCATTTCTTTTACTAAAGGATTTATAATATCGTTATAAGGCTCCATCATTATTGACACTATATATTCAATACACTCCTCACAAGTATTCTCCTCTAACCATTGATAGATTTTCTCAAAAGGATATTCGCTCTTAAAATTAAAATCTTTATCTATAAAATTTAAGAATTTTTCAACATCCATTAATAATGAAGAAATTTTTTTTTGCTGATATTCACTATCAGTATTCCAGCTTGTAATATTTTTTAATGATTTTTTTACACAATCTATAAACAAATCGCTATCTTGACTTTCTACATCTTTGATTTCTCTAATTTTCTTAAGTGCTTTTTCTCTACTTAAAACCCAATTATTTAATAGAGTTGGGTGATTGACTATAAATGGAGCCATGCCTAAGCCTGTGGAATTACCTATTCCCAAGTTTTTACAAATATTATCATCTAGCTTAACGGCTTTTTTTGGATTTTTATAATAAGCAACGTGATTAACTTGATCAAAAGTAAATTGTCTTACCAAATAAACCAACATCATTTCTAATCTGAATGGACCATTAATTTCTTCACGATTTTTAATTCTAAATCGATCCGCAAGACCAAACTTACCAGAGCCATATACGGCTGTAGTCCTATATAAATAGCCTACCTTTGATAATAAGTTTAAATCTGGCTGCTGACCTTTGCTCAAACTTTCAACTACGTGATTATAAATTCTTACTGATTTGTTTGCTCTAGATAAAGTTAATTCTTTATAAGAAAGTCTACCAACTTCTTGTTTTGGAACTTCATTTTTTAATCTTTCAATATCTTTTTTTGTAGGAACTCCATCATGTAATGTAAAGGCAGCATCCCATTTTGTTGCAATAACTCTATCTGATCTTTCTTCATCTTTGATGTCATTTGCAAAACAAACTAAAGAATAAACTCTTTTATTTTTTTTAAATGAATAAACAGCTTCTCCAAAACCATTTTCGTTTAAATTAAATAAATCTCTTTTATACTCCCACTCTTTAAATTCATTAAGAAAACTTCTTAAAAAAGATAATTTTGATTGATGAAAAGATCCTAGCCTTGATAATTTCATTATCTTATTCGGGTCTCTTAATTCAACTTTCATAATTAAATAGTTTTATAAAAATTGTACCAGTTATTTCCAAGTATTCCATGTGTCTCGGTATCTGAAAAACCTACTTTTTTTAGACCTTTTTCAATATTTGAGAACCCTCTTGCATCAAGAAACCAGTCAGGTTGTTTTGGAAAACCTGGTTTATTTTTAGAACCTTCACCATAATTTTTACTTTTAGACCAAGAACCATTTCTCATCCATTCAACAACAGTATCTGGATGGTCTAAACAAAGATCTGATCCTATTCCTATTTTTTTTACATCCGTTATTTCAGCTGTTTTTGCCACCATTTCACAAAAACTATCTAGAGTACAATTTGTGTTATCTTTTAAGTGATGAGGGTATAATGATAAACCCAACATACCACCACTATCACTCAAAATTTTTAATAAATCTGAGGATTTATTTCTTTTAGCTGGATGCCAAAAAGAAGGATTAGCATGAGTAATTGCTATTGGTTTTTCGCTGAATTCAATTGCATCTAGAGTACTTTTTTCTGCAGAATGTGACATGTCTACCACGAGGCCGACTCTATTCATTTCTCTTATAACTTCACGTCCAAAATTTGTAACTCCACTGTCTACTTTTTCATAACAACCTGTTGCTAGCAAAGACTGGTTATTATAAGTAAGTTGCATAAATCTACATCCTAACTCATGAACCTTTTCAACAAGATTTATGTCATCTTCAATTGGAGAACAATTTTGAAAACCAAAAAATATTGCGGTTTTGTTTTCTTTATTAGCTTTATCAATATCTTGGAAATTCTTACCAAGAAAAATTAAATCAGAATTTTCATGAAATAATTTTTCCCATTTTTTAATTTCAATTTGTAATTCATCAAAATCTTCATGGTAGACAATGGTAACATGGACAGCATCTAATCCGGCAGATCTATTGATCTCAAAGATTTTCCTAGACCAATTACAATATTGAAGATTATCGATTTTATAATTCATAGTATGCTTAACTCTAATCAATATGTATTTTAAATACTATTAATTTTATTGAAATTTTAAGTTAATTTTGAAATAAACAGATTGGTCAATTTTCATGAAAAAAAATAGTAAATTAAAAGTTTCAATCATAATGGGAAGTCAATCTGACTATAAAGTAATGAAACTAGCCGAAAAAACCCTAAAAAAAATTGGAGTTTCATTTGAAACAAAAATTATATCTGCTCACAGAACACCACAAAGAATGTATGAATATGCTGCAAAAGTTGAGCAAAATAATATAGGAGTAATTATTGCGGGTGCCGGAGGATCTGCTCATCTTCCAGGTATGGTATCAGCACTTACACATGTGCCAGTACTTGGTGTTCCTGTTGAAAGTAAAAAACTTAAAGGTTTGGATAGTTTGTTATCAATTGCACAAATGCCTAAAGGAATTCCTGTAGGAACGCTTGCTATAGGAGAGGATGGTGCCATTAATGCTGCTTTATTAGCTGCAGCAATAATTGCTAATAACAATTTAATTGTTCGAAAAAAACTTAAAAATTTCAGAACATCACAAACCAAATCTATAAAGAAATCTCCAAAATAAAATGTCTGAAATTACTCTTGGTATCATTGGGGGTGGTCAACTTGGAAGCATGCTAGCAATAGCAGCAAAAAAATTAAACGTTAAGACTGTCGTTTTTTGTGACGAAACAGATGCGCCTGCGCAAAATTTTTGTAATCAATTTGTTACTGGAAATTATGATAATAAAGAAAAGATATCAGAATTTATAAATCAGGTTGATTTAGTTACTTATGAATTTGAAAATATTCCGTTTGAAACATTAAATGAAATAAATAAATTTAAACCTGTTCTGCCAAAGCCCTCAGTTAACAGATTAATTCAACATCGATTGGCTGAAAAA
>CACEEJ010000021.1 GCA_902558545.1 uncultured Pelagibacteraceae bacterium
CAAATTTCTGCATCCATAATTATATAATTTTTTCAAAATTAATTTAATGTCAAATCTGTTATTTCTATCAATTCGAGATTTAATTAGTTGAATTCCTTTTCTTTTAAATTTTGAAATTTTTGATTTGTCAGCTTTATTATAAAAAATTAAAGTATTTTTGTTATTAGAAGATTTAATTATATAACTGTTTATTTTAGAATTTAACTTGTTGTCTAAAATAATTCTTTTTGGGGAAAATTTTTCAAAACCCTTCAAACGACAATTTAGTTTTGGATTATCTTTATTTAATGTTTTGTGAGTAATCATCAAACTATCATTTTGATATCTCAAAATGTGAGTAAACTGATCTGAGTAAGAATTTGTAATCTTTTTCTGGTTCTTACTGTAAATAATATTATTTTTTGAAATGGCTATTTTGCCAGTGACGAAGGGTAATTTTTTTTTTCTATTAAAAAAATAAGGTAAATAAAAACTTTCAATTTTACTTTTTAATAAACCTTTTTTTACAATTATTTTTTTTGACTTTAAAATTTTAAAACTTTTATTTCTTACTCTTTTGTCTATGTCGGTAACAGCATATATAACCTCTGAAATTCTTGATTTTATTATCGCGTCTGTACATGGTGGTGTTAATCCATGATGACAACATGGCTCTAAAGTAACATACATTTTTGAGCCTTCTAATCTTTCAAAACTATTTTTAATCGCATTAAATTCAGCGTGTGGTCTTCCATTAAATGAGGTTTGTCCTATGGAAATAATTTTATCATTTTTGACAATGACACAGCCTACAGAAGGATTAAATCCAGTCTGTCCATGACGAGATTTAGCCAGGTCTAAGGCTAATTCCATGTAAAATTTATCTTTTGATGAAAATTTATCTTTTTTTGTAGACATCAAGCTTGTCCACGAATTGTACGAAATCTTTTTCTTCTCTAAAGTTTCTATATACAGATGCAAATCTTACATATCCAACTGGGTCTAAATCTTTCAATCCATCCATAACCATTGTCCCAATTGTATTTGTTGATATTTCTCCTTGTCCTAGTTCTTCAAGTGATCTTGAAATGTTACTGATGAATTTTTCAATTGTAGCGGTATCTATTGGTCTTTTTTTTAAAGCTATGTAGATTGATTTAGATAATTTATCACGATCAAATGATGATTTTCTTCCATTTTTTTTTACAACCATCAATTCTCTAAATTGAATTCTCTCAAATGTAGTAAATCTTTCACCGCATATGCACAATCTTCTTCTTCTTATTGCGGTACCATCTTCAGTTGGACGTGAGTCTACAACAGATGTATCACCTTTTTTTTCACACGGACAAATCATTTACTAAAGGTTCTTATATATCGGAAATGAAGAAGTTAAAGAAATAACTTCATTTTTTACTTCGTTTTCTATTTTGCTGTTATCTGTTGGGTTTTCAGATAAACCTTTTAGAGTTTTTGTTATTAGTTCACCTACTGTTTTAAACTCATTTAAACCAAATCCACGAGTTGTGGCCGCTTGAGTCCCTAATCTTATTCCAGATGTAATCATGGGTTTTTCTGTATCAAATGGAATACCATTTTTATTACATGTGATGTTTGCTCTAGACAAACTCTCTGCTGCAAGATTTCCTTTTACATTATAGGGTCTCAAATCAACCAGCATCAAATGTGTATCTGTTCCATCTGAATAAATTTTAAATCCATTATTTTTTAAGGTTTCTGCTAACATTTTTGCGTTTGCTAAAACAGATTTAATGTAATCTTGAAATTCTGGTTGTAGCGCTTCAAGAAAGCCAGCTGCTTTTGCCGCAATGATATGCATTAAAGGTCCTCCCTGATAACCAGGAAAAACGGCTGTGTTAAATTTTTTAGCAAGATCTTCATGATTAGTTAAAATTATTCCTCCTCTTGCGCTTCTAAATACTTTGTGAGTTGTTGAAGTAACCACATGAGCATAGTCACATGGATTAGGGTATCCTTTACCGGCAACTAATCCTGAGAAGTGAGCCATGTCAACCATTAGATATGCTCCAACTTTATCTGCTATTTCTCTAAATCTTTTAAAGTCAATTACTCTAGAATAAGCACTTCCGCCTGCAATGATTAGTTTAGGTTTATGTTCTAATGCAAGTTTTTCAACATTATCATAATCTATCAACTCAGATTCTTTGTCTACATCATAACCTATAGCGTTAAACCATTTACCAGACATTGAAATTTTTAATCCATGAGTAATGTGACCACCTGAATTTAAACTCATACCCATGAAGGTATCACCTGGGCTTAACAGGGCTAAAAACACTGCTCCATTAGCTTGTGCACCAGAGTGTGGTTGAGCATTTGCAAATTTACAATTAAATAATTTTTTTAATCTTTCAATAGCAAGGTTTTCTGCTACATCAACATGCTCGCAACCATTATAATATCTTTTACCAGGATAACCTTCAGCATATTTGTTAGTTAAAACTGATCCTTGTGCTTCTAATACTGCTTGAGATACTATATTTTCAGAAGCAATTAGCTCTATATGTTGTTGCTGTCTAATTAATTCATCTTTAATAGCTTTATAAAGCTCTGGATCTTTTACAGATAAACTATCCTCAAAAAAACTTTTATAACTATCGTTTAAATAACTTTTTTCGCTCGACATAATTATATTTTCTTAACCCTTCTCAAGTGTCTTCCACCGTCAAATTTTGTATTTAAAAAAACACTTACAAATTTTAAAGCATTTTTTTTGGTTATTAACCTTGATCCTAATGTAATGATGTTTGCATCGTTATGCAATCTGGATAATTTCGTTGATTTTAGATTAAAACATTGTGCAGCGCGAATATTTTTATGCTTATTTGCCGCAATATTCATACCGGTTCCAGATCCACACACTAAAATGCCAACATTTCTCTTATTAAGTTTAACTTTTTTTGCAACTTTATGGGCATAGTCAGGATAATCAACACTACTATCATCTTTTGGACCGAGGTCCTCAAATTTAACTTTTTTATTTTTTAAATAATTTTTAATTATCTCTTTTAATTTAAATCCAGCGTGATCTGATGAAATAAATATTTTTTTCAAATTAGTTAAATTTATAATCTAAAACACAAGCAACTAAATGTATTCTATTCTCTTCTCCACCATTAAATGCATTGTGATACTTGGTATTATTTGTAATCCAAACAGAACCATCAGCAGGCATATGTTTCGCAACGTTATCAATAACCATGATGCAGCCAGGATTAGTAATTAAAGGTATGTGTAATCTTGGCTCAGGATCTCTATGCCAGCTTAAAGTTGATCTTGGCTCTTTTAAAAGAATTCTTACTCTACCAAGTTTATATCTGGATGAAAGAGTGTCATATACTTCTTTGAAATAAGTATTTTCATAATCTTTTATAAATTCTGAATATAATGACTCATCAAGTGTCTCATCTCTAACAACTTCTTTTCCTGATTTATCAGGTTTTGTCCAATATACTCCTCTAGCCTTGTTACCTTTAATTGAGTCTGGGTCACCAGGTATTTGAGTTAATGATATCGCTCCAAAGTGTGTTACACCAGCATCTTCAAATTTTTTAATTTTAACTATTTGTTGATAAGCCTCTTGTAATTTTTCAATATCAAATTTGATATCTTGCTTTTGGAAATCACTAAAGTCTAAAACTCTATCTTCCTTTTTGACATTTAAGTCTATTACTTTTGAATTTTCTAACGTCATCTTGATTGCTTTCTACCCTTTTTTTTGTATATGTGTATATTACATTTGTCGCAATTTAAAAGTAAATTAAAACATGATTATTGGTAAATATCCCAATCTTAGACTTAGAAGAACTAGAAAAGAATCTTGGTCAAGAAGACTGATTCAAGAAAATACTTTAAGTCCAAATGACTTTATATTACCTATTTTTTTAATAGAAGGATCTAATAAACGGCAACCAATTTCATCTATGCCGGGTGTATACAGGTATACTATTAATAGATTGAGCCAAATAGTAGACAGGGCAATAAAAAAGAAGATACCAATGGTTGCACTTTTTCCAAAAACCCAAAATGTACGTAAAGATGAATTGGGTACAGAGTCGCTTAACGAAAAAAATTTAGTTTGTAGAGCAATTAAAGAAATTAAAAAAAGATACAAAAATCAAATAGGTATTATGTGTGACGTAGCATTAGATCCCTACACATCACATGGTCATGACGGTTTAATCAAGTCTAACACAATACTTAATGACGAGACTATAGAGGTTCTTATTAATCAATCATTACTTCAAGCAGAGATGGGTTGTGATGTACTGGCTCCTTCAGACATGATGGATGGCAGAATAGGTAAAATCAGAAAAGCTTTAGATAAAAATAAATTCCAAAATGTTCAAATATTATCTTATGCAGCAAAATATGCTTCAAGTTTTTATGGACCTTTTAGAGATGCAGTCGGTTCTAAAGGATCGTTAAAAGGAGACAAAAAAACTTATCAGATGGATTATAGAAATTCTAATGAAGCTTTAAGAGAAGTTGCGTTAGATATTAAAGAAGGTGCTGATATGGTAATGGTTAAACCAGGTATGCCCTACTTAGACATAATAAAATCAATAAAAGAAAAATTTAAATTGCCTGTATTTGCCTATCAAGTATCAGGAGAATACAGCTTAATTGAAACAGCTATATCGAAAAAATTAATTAATAAAGATGCTGTATATGAAATCTTAGTTGCTTTTAAGAGAGCTGGTGCCAATGCTATAGTAAGTTATTATGCTGATAGAATTGATAAAATAATCAAATAATTATTTTAAGGTATTTAAAAATAACAACCTACTATTGGGATAATTTAAATTATTTGGTCTTAATATAGTTTTATCCAAATAATCGCCTACCAATTTTAAACCGTTCAATAAAGTGCCGAGATCATTAACTTCTATATCTTTTTCAATCAAAAAATTAGGTACATATTTTTTTTCATTTAAAGAACTAGCATAATATACAGTTTTGTTGCCTTCTAAATCTTTTTCAACTAAATTTTCAAGCGCCAAGTCATATCCTAATAATTTAAGTAACTCCAATTCCCAAAATATATATTTTTTTATCCAATCTTTTTCTTTTAAAATTAAAAATAAATTTTGAATTATAAAATAAACTTTATCGTTAGATTGAGACTCTGCTGTTAATATTTTGATTAAATTCATAGCAGATGTAATACAGGATAACTTTTGCTTATGATCAAAATATAATGGGGTATAGGCATTTAAAATTTCAATTTTAAAATAACCTATTCTGTTTTCATTTTTAGAATTGTAATTAACATGAAGTTTATTGCCAACTTGAAGGTAATTTTTAATTTTTTTTGAAGTACCACCAAATATAATTCCGGATATCTTTCCTTTATCTTTTGTAAATAATTCAGCAATTAATGAATTTTCATTATATCTAGTTTTACTTATTAAAAATCCTTCGTCTGACCAATTCATTTTTTATTTGTATTTTTTAAACATTCTATTGCAGCATTTTGTTCGGCTTCTTTCTTTGATTTTCCAGAAGCTATAAAATATTTTGTATTAGGTAATTTTACTCCAACTTTGAATATGGGTTTATGCCTTGGACCAGTATTTGAAATTAATTTATAAGTGGGTAGTTTTTTAAAGTTTTTTAAAGTTTGTTCCTGTAGTTTTGTTTTTGCATCTATTTCCGTTACAACACTCTTTTCAATATGATCTTGCCACAAATTTAAAATTGTTTTTTCAACAATTGCAAAACCTTTATCAAGATATATAGCACCAATTAAAGCTTCACAGGAATCTGATATAATTTTATCCTCAATCTTTATTTTTTTATTATTAGGATTAAATGTTTTAACATAATTAGCTAAATTGATTTTTGTTGCTATATCCAAACATGTTTTTTTATTCACTAACGATGCAAATTTTTTATCAAGAATGCCTTCTTTTTCCTCTGGATAAATTTCTAAAAGTTTTTTTGCTATCACCAAACCAAGGACTCTATCACCCAGAAACTCTATCTTTTCATTATTTTCATTTGGATTAAAGCTTTTATGTGTAAGAGCTTGAATAAGTAGATCTTTATTTTTAAATTTTAAATCAATTTTTTTTTCTAAACTCTGATAGTTAATTTTCATTAATTAATTTTATTAAATGTTCTTTTAAATCTTATTGATTTGTGCCATTTCCAAAATTCTATAAAACTTCCTATTTTTTTGTCAGAAGAGAAAAATATAAATTGAGCTTTTCCTACTAAATTATCTTGATGTACATAACCAACACTTGTTAAGTACCTGCTATCTTTAGAACAATCTCTGTTGTCACCTAAAAAGAAATAATGATCTTTTGGTACGGTAAACACATCAGAATTTTGATAGGTATAATCTTTTAGATAAACAGTATGAAATTTTTTACCATTTGAAAGTTTTTCTTCAAATCTATAAATATCAATACTTTTATCTCCACAAAAAATAGTAGTTTTGTTATTAATTTTAGATTTAAGAATTTCAGAATTATTTAAATATAAATTAGAGTCTATAAATTGAATTTTATCACCAGGTAGTCCAATTAATCTTTTAATGTAATCTGTTCGATTATCTGCTGGTGTTTTAAATACAATTACATCCCCTCTTTCTGGACTGCTAAACATAATTCTTTTTTTTAATATTGGAGGGCTAAAAGGAAATGAATGTTTGCTATATCCGTAGGTATATTTTGTTACAAACAACCTATCGCCTACCAATAAAGTAGGCTCCATGGATGAGGATGGAATATAAAATGGTTGTACTAAAAGCGATCTAATTATAACTGCAATTATTAATGCATAAATTAAAGTTTTTATATTTTCTGAAAAAAAATTTTTATCTAATTTCATGATGTTTGAATAATTGCAAATGCAGTTGAGTAATTTTTTTCATCCGAAATTGATAGAAAACATTTAAAATTTTTGATTTTAAAGTTTTTTTGAATAATTTTTGTAATTTTTTTATTTTTAACATAACAAGGCTTTCCCATTTTGTTATTTACAACTTCTATATCTTTAAAATTTAAATTCATACGAAAACCTGTGCCAATAGCTTTAGAAAATGCTTCTTTTGCAGCAAATCTCTTTGAAAAATAAGCTACTTTATTGTTTGTGCCATTAGATTGTTTCAATTCTTTAGATGAGTAAATTCTTTTTTTAAATAAAGGATTTTTAATCGATTTTTTAATTCTTTTATTTTCAACAATATCAACACCAATACCAAGAATTTTCATTTATTTTTTTATAATTTTTTTAAAGTTTTTAATTACTTTTGAAAGTCCATCAAATATGGACTCTCCAATTATAAAATGTCCAATATTATACTCCTCAATATCTATTATTTTTGTTAACATTTTGGTAGTTTTGTAATCCAAACCATGACCAGCATGAACTTCTATATTTAAACTTGATGCTAATTTTGCACTTTTTTTAATTCTGTTTAATTCGCTAGAGTAATTTTTTTTTGATTTAACTAGGTTTGCTAATTTTCCAGTATGTACCTCAATACAATCAGCATTTAATTTTTTAGATAGCCTAATATCATTTGAAGAAGGATTAATGAACAAACTTGTTCTTATCTTTGCTTTTTTAAATTTTTTAATTATTTTCTCTAATTTATTAAGATTGTTTTTAATATTTAAACCTCCCTCAGTAGTAATTTCTTTTCTATTCTCTGGAACTAAACAAATAAAATTTGGTTTTATCTTAAGTGCTTTATTAACAATTTCTTTATTCATAGAAATTTCTAGGTTTACAAGCACATTTTTTAAACCACATATTTTTTTGGCATCGATATCATTTATATGTCTTCTATCTTCTCTTAAATGAATTGTTATAGAGTCGGCTCCATAACTAATAACTTTTTTTGCTGCATATATTGGATCTGGATGTTTCTCTCCACGAGCGTTTCGTAGAGTTGCAATATGATCTATATTTACACCTAACCTTTTCACTTAATAAATCTGCTTCCTGGGGTTGTTATCGGTATTGATTTAAGTTCAGGTGGTAATTTATTTGCTTTATAAGTTGGAACTTCTATTTTTAGATGAGATGTTATTCTAGTTTTTATTTTTGAAGATTGTTTAGTTGATCTATCGATTATAGATGCAAATCCAATTAATTTTGCTTTTGATTTTTTAATTAATTTGACACACTCTAAACTTGATTTTCCTGTTGTGATTACATCTTCTATAATTAATACCCTTGAACCTTTTTTAATATTAAATCCCCTTCTAAGAGTAAATTTGCCATTTACTCTTTCACAAAAAATTGTTTCTTTTTTTAGCAATTTTCCTATTTCATATCCAATAATTACTCCTCCCATTGCAGGAGCTAGTATTAAATCAATTTTTTTAAATTTTTTTTTAATTTTATTTGCAAGGGATTTACAAATTTTATCAGCTAAATTGGGGAAACTTAAAAGTTTTGCGCACTGAATATATTTTGAAGAATGTAGACCTGAGGATAGAACAAAGTGACCTTCTAATAATGCATTAGTTTTTTTTAAAATATTTAAGGATTTTTTGTGTGAAAGCATTTCTTTTTTCTTCGTGTCTAATTATCTTAAATTTTATACTCTTTTGTTTTAGCTCTGCAATAAAATTAGTAAAATTCTTAAGGTTTCTGATAATTAATTTAAATTTAAAATTAATATAATTGGGATTTTTACCAACCATTTCTAAGCCCGATATATTTAATTTGTGACTTCCAATGAGTGAGCTTATATCTCCTAACTGACCTGGCTTATCAGGTAATGACATCCACAGAGTGGTATTATATTTTTTTGTTTTTTCCTCTTTCTGCTCTCCTTTATCATGCCAATATCTTCTTATAGCTGCTCTAGCTTTACCTGTTTTAGTTGATGGTATCCAATGAAGTGACGGTGAATTATTTTTAGATGTTATAATATTTACGCGATCACCATTTCTTAAAATAGTTTGTAGTTCACTTTTGTTTCCGTTAATTTCGCAACTAACTGCTGAATTGCCAATTTTAGTATGAACAGCATATGCAAAATCTATAGCTGTTGCGTCTTTAGGTAATTTTATTACTGAACCTTTTGGTGTGAAACAAAATACGTTTTCTTGAAACATTTGTAGTTTTGTATACTCATATGAGTCTTCAGGGTTTTCATTTTTTTCTATAATCTCAACAAGATCTTTCAACCAATCATATTCCTTCCAGCTTAAAGAATTAAATTTTTCAGAAGATTTATACTGCCAATGAGATGCTACGCCTCTTTCTGCAAATTCGTGCATTTCGTGTGTTCTAATTTGAATTTCTATAGGTTTTTTATTTGAACCAATTACTGAAGTATGAATAGATTTATAACCATTGATTTTTGGAGATGAAATGTAATCTTTAAATTTTCCTGGTATGCAGTTCCATTGTTTATGAAAAATACCAAGTGTTTTATAACAATCGTCTACATTATTTAAAATTATCCTAAATCCAATAATGTCTGTTATTTGTTCAAGTGAAACTCTTTTTTTTTGGACTTTTCTCCAAATTGAAAAAGGTGTTTTTTCTCTTCCATGAATCTCGGCATTAATTTCATTATCATTCAATATTTCACTTAACTCAAAAGATTGTTCTTCAAATAAATCTTTTCTATCCAATTTTATTTCATCAAGTCTTTTTTTTATTAATTTTCTTGCATCGTTGTTTAAAATTTCAAAAGATAAATCCTCAAGTTCATCTCTTATTCTATGCATTCCCATTCTATCAGCTAATGGAGCATAAATTTCCATAGTTTCTTGAGCTATCCTTTTTCTTTTTTCTTCTTTTGTAATTGCTTTAATGGTCCTCATATTATGAAGTCGATCAGCAATTTTCACTAACAGAACTCTGATGTCTTTTGATGTTGCTAAAATTAATTTTCTAAAGTTCTCAACCTTAGAATTAGCTCCAGCTGAATTTTCAAATGCTGAAATTTTAGTTACACCATCTACTAAATCAGCAACCTCATCTCCAAATTCTTGTTTGATAGTCTCATAAGTTGCAAAAGTATCTTCTATAGTGTCGTGCAATAAACCAGTAGTAATTGTAGCGCTATCTAATTTTAATTCAGTTAAAATATTTGCAACCTCAATTGGGTGAACAGAATAAGGATCACCCGAAGCTCTTTTTTGACTCTTATGTGCTTTAACAGCAAAATTGTATGCTTTATCCAATTTTTCAGGATTAAGAAATTTATTGTAATCCTTAACTTTATTTATAAGTTCATTTGAATTAAGCATGATTAATATTATACCACTAAATTAAATTTGTTTAATAGATCTAATGTCTCTATCAGGAAGTAGAGAAATCAAGGTTTTAACATCAATTTGTTTATCAGGATGGATCCAATTCTTTTGAATCTCAAATAATGGAAATAATACAAAGTTTCTTTTATGCATCATTTTATGAGGCAAATTAATCTTTGAGTTTTTTTTTGATACCAAATTATTAAAATCGATTATATCTAAATCACATGTACGAGGAGCATTTTTTTTTGCTTTTTTTCTACCTAATTGATTTTCTATAGATTTACATATTTTTAATAGTTCTTGAGGACTGTAATAACATTTTAATTTTAAAATTATATTTAAAAACTTAGGTTTTCGTGGGTCAGGCCAGGAAGGGGTTTCATAATAACTAGATACCGAGAGAACATCTAAGTTATGTTCTGCTAATAAAAATTTTGCTTTTTCTATATTTAATTTTCTTATACCTAAATTTGAACCTATTCCTAAAAAAATAATTTTAGCTTGATTTTCGAATATATCTTGCCTTTTCACGGTTCCAATCTCTACTTTTTTTTGTTGCTCTTTTATCATATTGCTTTTTCCCTTTTGCAACAGCTAGTTCTATTTTAGCCTTTCCTTTTTTGAAATACATTTTTGTTGGAACTAATGTGAAACCATCTCTTTGCATTTTACCTATCAATTTATTTATTTCTTTTTTATTAAGAAGCAATTTTCTATCATCGGTTGGATTATGATTAGAGTAACTGGCTTGCTTGTATGGAGATATATGCGAATTAATTAAAACAATTTCACCTCCCTTTTCAACAGCATAAGACTCAGCGATATTAACCTTGCCCTCTCTTACTGATTTAATCTCTGATCCCTTTAAAACAATTCCAGCTTCAAAAAGATCTTCAAAAAAATAGTTAAAACTAGCTTTTCTATTTAAACAAATGATTTTCAAACCAGCATTGGTTTTTTTGTTCATTAAATTAACTTAGCAGACTGAAGAGTTTTTTTTACAATTTCTTTTGTTGTGTCTGTTACTTTTACAAGTGGTAGTCTTACATTGTCATCACATAGTCCTAAAAGTTTTGCAGCATATTTTACAGGACTAGGATTGCTCTCAACAAACATTGAGTGATGAACTGGTTGTAATATTTTATCTAATCTTTCTGCTTCTTTCTTTTCGTTATCGGTGTCTGATTTGGAGAATTTTTGAAAATCTGAACAAAGTTTAGGTGCAATATTAGCTGTTACACTAATAGTACCTACCCCACCACGTTTATTAAATTCAAAAGCATTATCATCATTACCTGTTAATTGAATAAAATCTTTGCCCATTTTTTCAAGTGTCTGATTAACTCTATCCAAATCACCTGTTGCATCTTTAACACCTACTATATTTTTTAATTCATACAGTCTAGCCATTGTGTCCACTGACATATCAATCACAGATCTGCCAGGAATATTATAAATTATAATTGGAATACCGCACTTGTCATTAATTGCTTTATAATGTTGATACAAACCTTCTTGAGTCGGTTTGTTGTAATAAGGTGTAACTATCAAGGCTCCATTAGCACCTGCTTTTTCTGCATGTGTGGTTAAAGAAATCGCCTCCTCTGTTGAGTTGGAACCCGTACCAGCAATAACTGGAATTTTTCCATTACTTTCTTTGATACATAAATCTATTACTCTTTGATGCTCATCATGACTTAACGTAGGGGATTCACCTGTTGTACCAGCCGGCACAAGTCCATTAGTACCATTATCGATGTGGAAATGGATTAATTTAATATATGCTTCCTCATCTAGACCATTATTTTTAAATGGTGTAATTAAAGCAACATTTGATCCTTTGAACATAAATACTTATAACATAGTTTAAAGATTCATATACTAAAAGATTATGCTCAAAAAAATATTATTTTTAGGTTTCACAGTATCAATATTAATGTTTTCAAATAATCTCTTTGCTGAAATCAATTCAGTTGTACCTTTAAAAAAACCTGTTTTAAGTAAAGAAGAAATTCAAAAGAAAATATCTATTAATATCCTTAAGCCATTAAAGAAGCCCACGATAACCAAAGAAATTAAAATCGAAGAAGTGATTGTTAAAAAAGAGTTGGTTTTAAAAGAAAAAAAATTAAGTTTTAAAATACCGAAGAAAAAACCAATTATAGCTGGCACTAGCACAGCTAAGAATATTAAGATTTCAAGATATTTTAGCAAAAAAGACTTTGGGTTAGCTAAAAAAGCCATTTCAGAAATGCAGAAAAGCAAATGGTCATCTGCCCTTAAAATAGCAAAAAAAGCAAAAGATGACTCAATTTATAATTTTATACAATGGAGACATCTTTTAACGTCAGGTAACCAGGCGTCCTTTTACGATTATCAAGTTTTTTTAAATAAAAATTCAGATTATCCTAGAATAAGCAG
This sequence comes from uncultured Pelagibacteraceae bacterium, assembly GCA_902558545.1. Lineage (GTDB taxonomy): Bacteria > Pseudomonadota > Alphaproteobacteria > Pelagibacterales > Pelagibacteraceae > Pelagibacter. Next base: position 12,681 of record CACEEJ010000021.1, read on the forward strand.
AGTTAAATATCTTGCTGAGCATAAACTATCAACAGAAAGTGTTTCACCTAAAAAAATAATAAAATGGTTTGGAGAAAATGATCCATTAAGTGGTTATGGAAAAATGATACTTGGAGAAAGTCATATTTTAATTGGAGACAAAAATAAAGGTACAAAATTAATTAAAGAAGGTTGGGTCACAGCAGATTTATCCAAAAATGAATTAAAATATTTTAGAAAAAAATATAAGAAATATTTAAATGCAGATGACTATATTAAACGAGCTGATTATTTAGCTTGGAACGGCAATCGTTGGGATTTACGAAGATTAATAAGGTATCTGCCAAAAGATTACGAACTTTTATATAATGCAAGACATCTTTTAATGAGTAAAGGTTATGGAGTTGACCAAGCCATAGCAAATGTTCCTCAAAAATTTAAGAATGATGCTGGGTTAAACTATGATCGATTGAAATGGAGAAGAAAAAAAGGACGTGTAGATTCTTCAACAGAAATCTTATTGAAAATAAGAAATGATAAAGAGTATTTAGTTAGGCCTGACAAATGGTGGAAAGAAAGAGAAATTATCTCAAGAGCATTGCTTTATAAAAAGAAATATGAAATTTCATATAAAATTTCAAGTAATCATGGAATGACTGAAGGATCCGAATATGCAGCAGCTGAATGGATGAGTGGATGGATAGCTTTAAGTTTTTTAAATGATCCAATAACTGCTAAAGATCATTTTAAAAATTTTTATGAAAATGTTAGTTATCCAATAAGCTTGTCTAGAGGTGCCTATTGGCTTGGAAGAGCATATGAGAAAATAGGTGAAATAGAGCAGTCAAATAATTGGTACAGAGAAGCCACAAAATATCTAACTACTTACTATGGTCAGCTAGCTTTTTTAAAATTAAATCCGAATGGAAAATTTGAGTTAGAAAAAGATATGGAAATTGATCCAAAATATAGAATTCAATTTTTTAATAAAGAGCTTGTAAAAATTTCTTATCTTCTAGATGAATTAAAGAAAGACAAATATACAAAACATATTTTGAGGCATTTAGCTAACGACAATATAGCTAAGGGCAGTGAAGTTTTGGCTGCAGAATTAGCTACAAGCATAAACAGATACGATTTTGCTATTCAGGTTTCAAAAATTGCGTCTTATCAAAAAAGATTTCATAATAAATACAACTACCCAATAATTAGCACTCCTAAATATATTAATAAAAGAAAAATTCCAGAAAGTGCTTTGATATTATCTATAATTAGACAAGAAAGTGAATTTGATTTAGAGGCTAATAGTCATGCTGGTGCAAAAGGATTAATGCAATTGATGCCCTACACTGCAAAATTAGTTTCAAAACAAGCCAAACTTCCTTATTCAAAATCAAGATTAACCAGTGATCCAGAATATAATATCAATTTAGGTTCACATTATATTGCAGGTTTAATTCTACAATATGATGGTGCCTACCCTTTTGCAGTCGCTGCGTATAATGCTGGACCCAACAGAGTTAAATATTGGAAAAAAATAAATAAAGATCCACAAAAAAAACAAGTTGATTATGTTGATTGGGTTGAATTAATAAAATTTAGAGAAACAAGAAATTACGTACAGCGTGTAATGGAAAATTATAATGTCTATAGATATATTTTGGAACAACGACCTGTACCTATGAAAAACTTTTTTAAAGATCAGCCTCTATTTTAGTGGCGGAAGAGGAGGGATTCGAACCCTCGGTACAAGTTTCCTCGCACGGTCATTTAGCAAACGACTGGTTTCAGCCTCTCACCCACTCTTCCAATAAAATTAATTTATCTATAAAACTTTAATAATATTTATCAATATTTATTAACTGTTTAAATCTTTTTTTTTAAAAAAATATAAAGATCCAGCTATTGGTATAGATTAAAGCGCAAATCCGATATTTATAAAATTTTTAATAATTTTTTTTTATTTAAAATAAGACTTTCAAGAGTATTTTTAATTATATCATTGATAGAGGTTCTTACTCTCCATTTATACTTTGAATAAATTTTTTTATTATCTGTAACATAATAGCGTAAATCATAATTTGAGGTTTTGATTTTTTTTCTGATTAAAGTTTTGTTTTGAGTCACTTTGTTTGAAAATTTTGTAAGTTCATTTAATGATATAGAGTTTTTAATACCACCACCCACATTAAAAACTTCATTATTAATTTTATTTATTTTAATTATTTGTTCTTTTATTAGGATACATAAATCATTAATATCCAGGATATCTCTTATTTGATTTCCGTAGCCACCAAATCCCTGATAATTAATAGGAATCTTATTTAAGTGTCTCCATAACCACATACTCAAAAAACCTTGATCCTGTCTCCCAAATTGACCATAACCTGAAATTACACCACAGCGATTAATTATGTATTTTAAGTTGTGTAAAAAAGAGTATTCTTTGATTAAGATTTCTGAGCTTAATTTAGTAAAACCATAAAAAGATATAGGTGAATCTACAGAAAAATTTTCATTAATTTTTATTCTTTTTGGCATTTTCTTTTTATAAGTAATATTTTTAAACAAATTATTAATTTTTTTAATAGAATAAACTCTAGAGGTAGATAAATATATTATTTTAGAATTATTTTTTTTTGCAATCTCAAGTATACTCAATGTTGAAGTGAGATTTGAATTAAAAACTAACTTTGGGTTTTTTTTTGAGATCTCAACAGAAGGCTCTGCGCAACAATCTATTATAAAGTCAAATTTTTTTTTGTCTTTTTTAAAAATATACGAAGTATTAACTGTAGAAAGATTTTTTTTAATATTTCTAATATGATGTTTTTTTAGTTTTTTTTCATTTAAATATGAAGTATTTCTTGATAAATTATCTATTGTGATAATTTCACAATTTTTAATATTTTTTTTAAGGTAGATTGCGATAGAAGAACCAATAAAACCACATCCACCTGGAATTAATACACGCATAGTTAATTATATGGATTTAACAATACTAATACCAGTTAAAAATGAAATAAATAATATTTTAGAAATAATAAATTCAATTGAAAAAGAAATTCAAATTAATTATGAAATTTTATTCATTGATGATTTTAGTGAGGATAATACCTACGAATTTATTAGGCAGATTCAAAAAAAAAATAACAAAATTAAAGTAGTAAAAAATAAAATTAATGGATTAGGTCAATCGATACGAAATGGTATAAAATATTCTAATGGAAAGTATCTATCAATTCTAATGTGTGATGGGTCAGATGATCCATCTGATTTAAATCGCTATTATAATGAAATATCCAAAAATGATCTAGATGCTGTTTTTGGTTCAAGATTTATTAAATATTCTAAAATTAAAGATTACCCAAAACTTAAATTATTTTTAAATAGAGTTTTTAATTATTTTGTAAGTTTATTATACTTAAACGCATATAACGATTATACAAATGCTTTTAAAATTTATAAAAAAGAAGCACTAATTAAGTTAGAACCGATAGTATCTGAAAGTTTTAACGTATTCTTAGAACTTCCTTTAAAAATTATTAATAGAAGATTAAAATATAAGGTCATTCCTATAAGCTGGTTAGGAAGAAAAAAAGGCGAATCAAAATTTAGGTTTAATGAACTAAGATCAAAATATATTTTTACATTAATTTATTGTTTTGCTGAAAAAATTTTACTTTTAAAAAAAGGAAAATAAAAATCATTATAAATTTTTAAGAATATTATAAATGAAATTAACCATGTTCCCATTGAATATCTTGCATCTCCTGCAAAAAATAAGAAGGTAAAGTGCATAAAAATTAAAGATATTGATAAAATTTTAATCTTTATATTAGTATTTAAAAAAGGAGTTACAAATAAATTTACCAAAACTATAACAAACCAAAACTCATAATACTTTATATAATGAGTAAAATGTTTTTTAATTTTGTAAAAAAGTTCATAGTTCAAATTATTATGAAAAATCGATGATAAAAAATTCCCATAATCAGAAAATTTCATTCTATAACTGTTCTGAACATTTTCATTTTCAACAAGTAAAACTAATTCATTTCCATAAATATAATTATGAATAGGAATTAATAAAATAGGACTTGCTCCTAGCATTAAAAAAAAAGTTTTAAATACTGATCTATAGTTATAATTATCTGAAGCTAAAATATTAAAAGAAGTAAGAATAATAAATGAAATAGTAAAAATAATATAATTAGGACGAATTCCTACAGTAACAAAACATAAAAGACCAATAAAAAATAATGTCAAAACATTGTGAGAACCTTTTAAAAATAAATATGCAATTAATAACATTGCAAAATAACATAAACCTTCACCATATCCATCAACAGTATATCCAATATAATTAATTATGGTAAAACCTAACGCTTCAAACAAAGGTATATATAAAAAAATAATAGTCAAAATTTTTGAATTTCTTTTGTTAAAAATAAGATTTAAAACTTTAAATATAAATATACCAAACAATGATATAATAAAAAGTGAGCCTAAAATAGTTTCACCAAAAAAAATCATTAAAAAAGAATTAATATATCTAGTCAAAGGCATATAATAAAAAATATCTTCAACGCCTTTGAAAGCCTCAAAATAATTTCCTAATATAAAGTTATTTAAAATTATTCTTGCGTACCCATAATGAGCCATCCCATCCATACCGCGATCAAAATAAATTGTTTCGGAATATCCTGATATAGGTTGTAAATTTATTTTA
>CACEEJ010000022.1 GCA_902558545.1 uncultured Pelagibacteraceae bacterium
TTTTAGCATTATTGCTAATATCTACTATTGAATGAAGATTTGCTTTATTTGATTTTTGAATAGCTTTTATGTGTTGTAAACCCATCAATCCTGTTCCAACGATTGAAATATTAATTTTTTTACTCATAAATTAATTAATTTTGATTTTTGTAAAGCATGTATACCTTTTATTAGGTTTAATTAAAGTACTTGGAAAATTTTTTTTATTAGGTGCATCAGGGAACTTTCATTTGGCTTGCACAAGAAGTGCAATATTTAATCCAAGAACTAACCACCACAACTTTTCCTTCCGATAAAGCTTTATCAAACAACTCTTTACTGTAAGTAGTCTCTTTTCCAATAGCATTGGTGCTGAATGCCAATATAAAACAAATAAAAACTAAAAATTTTTTCATAATTTTTAACTGTTAGAGCAAATTTTAATTTATTGTAATACAACAAATTGCCCCTATATATGCATAAATTAAATGTCTAGTAATCAAATTAACATAAACAATCTATCTAAAATCTATGACAACGGTTTTGAAGCTTTAAAGAACATAAACCTAAACATCAAAAAAGGTGAAATCTTTGCGATGCTAGGACCTAACGGTGCAGGAAAAACAACACTTATTAGTATTATTTGTGGAATTGTGAGGCCATCATCTGGAAATGTAACAGTTGATAATTTTGATATCGTTAAAGATTATAGAGAAACAAGATCCAAAATAGGTTTGGTTCCTCAAGAATTAACTTTAGAGCAATTCGAAACAGTTTTTAATAATGTTTCTTATTCAAGAGGTTTGTATGGAAAAAAACCTGATCCAAAACATATTGAGAAAGTTTTAAAGGATTTAAGTCTTTGGGATAAAAAGGATTTAAGACTTAGACAGTTATCTGGTGGAATGAAAAGAAGAGTTTTGATTGCAAAAGCATTATCTCATGAACCAACTATTTTATTTTTAGATGAACCAACCGCAGGAGTAGATGTTGAGTTAAGGCAAGATATGTGGAAAGTTGTTGAAAGTTTAAGAAAAACTGGTGTTACAATAATTTTAACCACTCATTATATAGAAGAAGCTGAGGCGATTGCCGATAGAGTAGGAGTAATCAATCAAGGTGAAATTATAGTAGTTGATGAAACAAAAGAATTATTAAAAAAAATGGGTCATAAGAAACTTACGGTAGATTTACAAGAAGAATTAAATGAATTACCAAGTAGTTTAGAAAAATATAATCTTGAAATTGGACAAGATAAAATGTCAATTGACTATACTTATAACGTTCAAGCAAAACAAACAGGGATTACAAATTTACTTCAAGATTTAAAAGATGCAGGATTAAAACTTAAAGATCTTAAAACAGAACAGAGTACATTAGAAAAGATTTTTGTAAGTTTAGTAAAGGAAAATAATGAAATTTAATTATTACGCATTTAAAGCAATCTATCTTCATGAAATGGATAGATTTAGAAGGACATTGATGCAATCTTTGTTGTCACCTGTTTTATCAACTTCCTTATACTTTATTGTTTTTGGTTCAGTGATAGGTGGTTATGTTCAAAAAATAGATGGCATTAGCTATGGGTCATATATTGTCCCGGGATTGTTAATGCTTACTCTTTTAACTCAATCAATTAGCAACACCTCATTTGGTATTTTTTTTCCTAAATTTAATGGAACTATTTATGAAATTTTAGCAGCACCAATTTCAACTCTAGAAATAGTTCTTGCTTTTGTTGGCGCAGGGGCAACCAAAACATTAATAGTTGGTCTAATGATTTTTTTAACATCTACTTTTTTTGTTGAAGTTGAAGTCAAATTTCCTTTGTTAATGATTTTTCTTTTAGTATTAGTTTCATTTACCTTTGCTTTGTTTGGTTTCCTAATTGGTTTGATGAGTTCAAATTTTGAGCAAATGTCAATTATTCCCGCTTTAGTGATAACACCAATGGTTTTTTTAGGTGGTAGCTTATATTCTTTGGATATGCTTCCTGAGTTTTGGCAAATAGTTACTTATTTTAATCCAGTTGTTTATTTGATTAATGGATTAAGATTTTCTTTTTATGGGGTATCAGATTTTAATATATGGATAAGCGTAGGTTTAATGCTAGCTTTTCTTGCTATTTGTATAGCAATCGTAACTAGTCTCCTCAAAAAAGGTTATAATATTAAAGCTTAATTATGATTAAATATATACTGCCAGCTATAATTATTTTTTTAATAGTATTATTCTGGGAAAAGATTACTGAGTTCGTAGAAAAAAAATTCAATATTAAGCTAAATTATATTGTTGTTAGCTCCATTATTGCTGCAATAGCAGTTATCCTTTTACTATTAAATTACTAAGATTCATGAACAGTCTCGAAGTTTCAAATTTTAAAATTGAGGAAACTGAGGAGGTTTTTACCTTTAAAAATGAAAATACAACAATAGGCTTTGTTAGATTTAATGAAAAAGGTGAGGTAGAGTATATTTTTGTTAATCCAATTTTTAGAAAACAAGGGTTAGCAACTAAACTATTACAATTAGTAAAACAAAAAACTGGAAAACAAATAATACTTCAGGAACCAATTAGCCCTCTAGGATCTAAATTATTGAAATCGTTAAATAAATGGAAATAAACTTATTATTTTTTTTTACAGTTGTTCCAGCAATAATTTTATACGGAATTGCAAAATCAGGCTTAGGTGGATCCATGACTTTAATTTCTGTTCCGTTAATGACAATAGTGATGCCGCTAAATCAAGCTTTAGGAATTATTTTACCGATTTTAATATTTTCAGATTTCATTGCTGTTTATAAATATAGAAAAGAATTTGATTTAGGAACTTTGAAATTAATGGTTCCATTTGCAGCTATCGGTATAATTATTGGATCTTTAACATTTTCATATTTTTCAGAGGATTTGTTAAAATTTATAATTGGTGTAATGGGCTTCTTATTTGCAGGTCATTATTTCTTCTTTAAAAAAGATAAAGAAAAACAATCTGAGAAAAATTTTTTAAAAGGTGGAGCTTGTTCTGTGGTTGCAGGTTTTACAAGTTTTTGTGTGCATGCTGGAGGAACTCCTACCAGTCTTTATTTACTTCCACTTAGAATGAAAAAAGAAATCTATGTTGGAACAAGAATATTTTTTTTCACTTTTGTGAATTTAATTAAACTTCCTTTGTATATTAATTTGTCTATGACAAATTTAGAATCTTTTAAACAGTCAGCAATATTATTTCCAATTGCTTTATTAGGAATATTGATTGGATATAAATTACTTAAAATTATAGAAGAAAAGTTATTTTATAATTTTATATATGCTCTAATTTTCGTAACCAGTTCAAAGCTTTTATATGATTATCTAATATGATTTTTTTACACATACTAAATTTTAAATAAATGTTTAAATTATTTAAATCATGAAAAAAAAATTTAATCCAAGAATTAAAGCTAGATTAAGAAAAAATAGACAAGTCTTAAGTAAAAATATCGATAACTTTTTTGGTTGGGTGAAAGGTGCAAAACTTGTTGAGCTAAAAGAATGTAATACAGATGAAGATCCTGTAAGACCGGAGTTAGATAATAAGTTTAGAACGGGATACGGAAGAAAAATTTTTGGAGTTGAATATAAAGGAGAAATTCATGCTGTAATGTGTTTTGCTTACACAAATGCAATTCCAAAAAGTGTTGAAGAGTTAGAAAAACTTAGTACTGACGCATTTCTACAATCAGCAATGAGAGATCAGGCTGGTGGTCAAATAGCAATTGCTTACACCGTATGGTCTAAAAAAAAGGGTGGAGGCAAATTAATAGTAAAAGAAGTATTTAAAAAAATTAAAAAATCTAATCATTTAAATAGATTGGTAACTCTTTCACCTCTAACAGAAATGGCAACTAATTTTCATGAGAGAAATGGAGCTAAATTAATTCAAATTAATGAAACTACACAAAATTTTGAATATAAAGTTATGTAACAATGAAAATTATTAAACTTTATCTTATAGTACTTTGTAGTTTATTTATTTTACCTTATTCTGCAGTCATGGCTTACGAAGAAGCAAATTATGAAGTTATCTCTAAAAATGAAGTTTATGAGATTAGAAAATATTCTGATCGTTTAGCGGTGGAAACAATGACATCTGGAATAGATAGTAATTTTAGAAAATTATTTAATTACATTTCAGGCAGAAATGATACCCAAGAGAAAATTAAAATGACAACTCCAGTTACTCAAGTTGAGAAAAATGGAAATATGAGCATGCAATTTTATTTACCCTCTAAATTTAACTCAGAAAATGCACCAAATCCAAGCAGAAAAGATGTTAAAATAGTTAATATCGAAGGAGGTTACTATGCAGTGCTGAGATATTCTGGACGAGCATCAGATGGAAATTTTATTAAACATAAAGAAATTTTAGAAAAAGAGTTACAAAAAAATAAGATATCAATTATAAGCCCACCTATTAGAGCAACCTATGATAGCCCATTTACTCTTCCAATGAATAGAAGAAACGAGGTAATGTTTAAAGTTGAATTAAATTGATGAAATCAAAATTTAAAGCAATGGTGTTATCTTGTATTGATCCAAGATTTCAACACTTAATTCATAATCATTTAAAGAAAAAAAAATTAATAGGAAAATATAGTGCTTTTACAATTGCAGGTGCAGCGGTTGGGGTTACACATAATAAATTTAAGCAATGGCATAAAACGTTTTATGAAAATTTAGCAACCTCTATTCAATTGCACAAAATTGAAAAATTAATTGTCATTAATCATAAAGATTGTGGTGCTGCCAAAATTGCAAATGGAAAAAAGGAATTTAGCCCAGCTAATGAAAAAAAAATTCATAAAGAGTCGTTCTCTAAAATTAAAAAACAGATAAAAAAAAGATTTCCAAAATTAAAAGTAGAATTTAATCTAATTTCTTTAGATAGTAAAATTACTAAATTCTAATTATTGATTTCTTATTAGAGGATAAACTTTAGGATTTAGATATTTTAAGTTTGTTAGTAATATTAAAATTAAAGTAACAAAACCAATTGAAAATCCTAAATAAATTAAAACTTTAAAGTCAAACATCCATACTAACTCAAAAATATTTTCCACAATAAATTTTGAACCAATTACTGCAAAGAATATTGCAATTAAAATTACAGATTTAAAAATAATGATGAATTCAATTAACGATGAAAAAATAATTTGTTTTTTTGAAAAACCTAAAATTTTAAAGACCAAATTTTGATATTCTTTTATTTTCCCTTGAACCATAATTGCACTTGAAATTACAATTAAACCAATAACAATAGTAATTGCTGAGATCAAAGTAACTGCAATAAACACTTTATTTAAAACTGCTGTAACTTTAGATAAATAATCTGCAATTTTTATCATTGATAAACTTGGCATGATTTCAAGCATTTCAGTTTCATCAAATTTATTTGAATTAAATTTTGCAGTAGCCAAATATTCGTGTGGAATATTTTTTGCAAATTGAGGATTAAATAACATTGCAAAGTTGATACTTAAATCCCGATAATCCACCTCTCTAAAATTAATTATTTTTCCCTCAATTTCACGCCCATAAACATTTAAAGTAAAAATATCTCCTAACTGGATATTTAAATCTTTAGCAACTTTTGCATCAAGAGATATTTGAAGTTGATTAGGGTTTGATAAATCCCACCATTCACCATCTAAAATTGGATTGTCTTCAGGTACATTTTCTACCCATGAAGATCTTCGTTCACTACCAATTACCCAGTAACTATCATTATCTGGTTTAATATAGGTGTTAGGATCTACACCATTAATTTTTACAATTCCAGAGGATACCATTGGCACAATTTCAATAGATGCATTTGGATCCATATTAAAAATACCTTGCTCAAATTTCTCTCTTTCTCCTTTTTGGATACCGACAAAGAAATAATCGGGTGCAATATCAGGAATAGATTTAGCTATTTCTCTTTGAAAATTTGTACCAACTAAAGCCAACGTTAATAACAAAGTAACCCCTAAGCCAAGAGACATGACTGTAATGGGAGTAATACTTTTTGTTTGGGTAATATTTTTAATTGAAACTTTTAAAGAAATTATTGAACTAGATTTGATTTTTTTTAGGAAAAAAATGATTAATTTTGAAAGTAAGAAAAATACAATTAAACAGACAAAAAAAGCAGCAAAGTAGCCCAAGCTATAAGAAGGCTGTTCAGATCCAACTGTGAATAATAAAATTAAGATAGATAATAAAACAAAGCTAAGAACAACTGATCTTTTAGAATAATAAAATTGAAGATTTTGAAATACGTTTCTAAATAAATTAGACGCTTTTACTTGATCAATAGAACTGATTGTTGGGATAGAAAAAATTACTAGAACCAATAATCCCACTAAAAATATTTTTAAAAAATTTAGTAAAGAAAACACTGGATAAACATTCAATCCTAATCCATCGGATAAATATTTATCTGCTATTGGTACAATTAAAAAACTCGACCCATAAGCAACAACAGTGATAATAAATAAAAGTATAAATAACTGCACATAATATAGAGTTTTAATATTACCTGAATAAAAGCCAACTGCTTTTCGTACAGCTATCGACATATTGTTTTGATTAATAAAAGAAAGCAAAGTATTTGCTATTCCAATTCCTGCTATCAACATTGCACTGATAGATACGAGAGATAAAAATTGAGAAAAATTATTTATAATTCTCTTTATTCCACTTGCTGAATTTTCAGGATATCTAAGTTTTACTTTTTGATCGTCTTTAAAGATTTCTTCAATTCGTTGTTCAATTTCTTCTGGCTTATCATTTTCATAAAACCTCACTTTATATTCATAGTTTAAAAAGCTTCCAATTCCGTTTAGTTTTAAAATTTCTAAAGTTTGTTTTCCTGCTAAAGCCCAATCGCCAAATGCAACAAATCCACTTACATCTGGTACTGATTTAATAATTCCAATTACTGTAAAATTTTGATCTTGGACTTTTACTAATTCATTAATTTTAATATTCAGAGTTTTTGATAAACTTTCATTGATCAGGATAGTGTTGGGTTCTTTTTGCATTCTTTCATAAGCACCAATTGGCTCATACACAACATTTCCATATAAAGGATATTTTTCATCTACAGTTTTAATTCTAGTAAATAATGATTTATTTTTTTCTCTGCCAGTAGTTGAAAGCATAGTACTGAACTCAATCATTTGAGAAACAGTTGCAAATTCTTTTACTTGATTAACTAAATCTAAATTTCCCTGATTACGATTGTAATCAATTTCTAAATCTCCACCTAGAAGTGCTTTGGCATTATCATTTAGTTCTTTTTTAAGACTATCTTCAATTGTGAAAATAGCACTTAAGATAAATAAACTTATAAAGAGTGTAACAATGATACTAGAAATTTTATGATAATTTCTGCTTAAGTCTTTTAAAGCGTATTTTAATAACAAACTAAATTCTGAAGGATTATTTAATTTTTCCATCTTTAATTTTTATTTTTCTTTTAGCCCTGTCAGCAAGTTTTGGGTCATGGGTCACCATGATTAAAGACGAACCTTCTTCTTTTACATATTTAAATAAAATATTTGCAATCATGATAGAATTTTCAGTATCTAAGTTTCCTGTTGGTTCATCAGCCAAGATTAGTTCTGGTTTCATCGCAATTGCTCTAGCGATAGCGACCCTTTGCTGTTCACCACCTGATAATTGACTTGGTAAATTATTAAAACGATGTTTCAAACCAAAACGATCTAATAAAATTTTTGCTTCTTTTTCTGGATTTTTAAAATTATTAAGTTCAAGAGTTAAAGCAACATTTTCAACTGCTGTGTAATTAGGAATTAAATAAAAAGACTGAAATATTATTCCAATATTTTTCTTTCTTATCTCCGATACTTCGTCTTCACTAAGGCCTGTTATGTCTTGAGCATTAAAAATTATTTTACCAGAGGTTGGTTTTTCTAAGCCTCCAATTAACATTATTAAACTTGTTTTCCCTGAGCCACTTTCTCCAACTACTGAAACAGTTTCTTTTTTCTTAATATTTAAATCAATATTCTTTAAAACACTTATACTATCTTTGCCAGTTTGGTATTTGAGATTTATTTTTTTTAATTTAAGAAGAGTATTCATGAATAAAAGTTTATTTACAAAAATTTTGATAATCTTTCTAGTGCACATAAACGCAAGTGCAATAGAAAAGGTAGTTTTATTTGGCGATAGTTTGATGGCCGGTTATGGATTACCTAAAGAACAGCATTTATCAATAGTTTTAGAAAACAATCTTAAGCAAGCTGGGTTAAATATTAAAGTTATTAATGGAAGTGTCTCTGGTAGCACGTCATCAGGTGGATTAAATAGAGCTGATTGGAGTTTATCAGAGCCAGGTATTGATTTAATTATTTTAGGATTAGGTGCTAATGATATGCTTAGAGGAATTCAACCAGAGGAAACAGAAAGAAATTTAGAACAAATAATAAAAGTTGCTCAGAATAAAAAAATTAAAATTATTTTAGCTGGAATGGTAGCGCCAGATACTCATGGGGAAAAATATAAAAAAGATTTTGATGATATTTATCCAAAGTTATCAAAAAAATACAATTTAGCATTAATCCCATTTCTTCTTGAAGGAGTAGCATTAAACCCAAGCTTAAATCAGCAAGATGGGATTCATCCAAATAAAGAAGGAACAATTAAAGTAAGTGAAACTATTAAAAAAAGTATTATTAGTATTTTAAATTAACCGAAGACTCTAATTCTAATATTTGATAATATTTAATTATGAAGAAGTTACTCTTAATAGTTTTGTTTTATTTATTTTCACAAGTTAGCTCATTAGCAAACGAAAGGGATACTAGACTGAACCAGTTGTTTAATGAGTTAAAAGCAAATAAATCGAAAGTAGCTTTTATAATTGAACAAGAAATTTGGGCTTTATGGAGTACCCATCCAACAGATGAAAAACTTACTGCAAGATTAGAGGAGGGCTCTCAATTTGTAAGAGATCAAAACTATATAAAAGCAAAAGATATTTTTACTGAGATTATTAATCTAGATCAAAGTTGGGCTGAGGCTTGGAATAAAAGAGCAACTGTGCTTTATATGCTAGGAGAGTTTCAAAAATCTCAAAATGATATAGATCAAGTATTAGCCTTAGAACAAAGACACTTTGGAGCTTTAGCAGGGCAGGGTTTAGTAAATATTCAGCTTAAGAATTATGAAAAAGCAATAAGAAGTTATGAACAAGCACAAGAAATTTATCCTGCTATGAGATCACCAAAAATAATGATTAAGCAAATAGAAGAATTAATGAAACAGCAAACAATATAATGTGTGGAAGATACGTAGTAAAAAACCCCGTAACAAAAACAAATAAATTAGTTAAATCTGCAATTCAGGTTGAGGATACTGAAAACTATAATGCTCATCCATATCAAAAACTGCCTGTAATAAAAAAATATAAAAATGGAAATACTTTAGAAAATTTACAATGGGGTTTGGTTCCAGGATGGGCTAAAGATAAAGATTTTAAAGCTTTAATTAATGCAAGACTTGAGACCATTGATGAAAAGGTTTCATTTAAAAAACTAATAAAAAACAATCGATGTGTTGCAGTTGCAGATGGTTTTTATGAGTGGAAAAGAGAGGAAAAAGAAAAAACGCCTCATTATTTTACTCGTGAAGATACTAATCCTATTTATTTTGCAGGAATCTTTGAAAATGATCAGTTCTGTTTGATTACAGAGGAAGCAAAAGAAAATATAAATGAAATTCATCACAGACAACCAGTTATTTTAAATCAAGCTGATATTAATCGTTATTTAAATTTAGAATCACAAGGTTCTACATTTTTAAAGGAACGTAAAATTCCAAATTTAATTTTTCATGAAGTTTCAAAAGATGTGAATAAGCCTACTAATAATAGCGCATCCTTAATTCAAAAAGTTTAATTAGTCTCTAAAATTAACAAAATCAATTGGAAGCCCAATATCAATTGCTTTGATTGCAGCGATAGCTTCTTGAAGGTCATCTTTTTTTTTGCCATCTACTCTTAATTCATCGCCTTGGATTTTAATTTGAATTTTAAGTTTTAGTTTTTTGATATCAGCAATAACTTTTTTAGCATTTTCTTGGCTAATTCCCTCTTTTAATTCACTGACTTGTCTAATAGATCCTCCTGACGCTCCTTCAGAACTTTTAACTTCCAAAACCCTTGGATCTACTTTTCTTCTAACTAAATGGGTTTGTAATAATTCATTTACTTGCTTTAATTTTAATTCATCAGGTGTATTGGTAGTCACCGTTTTATCTTTTCTTTCAATTGAAATATGAAGTCCTTTAAAATCATAACGGTTACTGATTTCTCTTAAACAATTAGCTAAAGCATTATCAAATTCTTGATAATTTATTTTACTAGTTACATCAAATGAAGGCATATTTATATTATACAGTATTAATGATCAAAATTTAAACTAAAATATAAATTCTAGCAATAATAAGGCATTTTAGCTTATTGAGTTAATTGTAAATAATAATATATTTAATGTATGCTTAGTTATATTATTCCATTTTTAATACTTATCTTAGTAGTCGTTTTTATACATGAATATGGACACTATTATTTTGCAAGAAAATATGGAGTCGGTGTTACAGATTTTTCAATTGGTTTTGGTAAAGAGTTATTTGGTTGGAATGATAAATCAGGCACAAGATGGAAAATATGTGCAATTCCTTTAGGTGGATATGTAAAATTTTTTGGAGATAGAAATGTTTATTCACAAGCTGATCATCAAGAAATCTTAGAAAAATATAACGAAGAGGAAAGGAAAAAATTATTTATTTTAAAACCCTTGTACCAAAGAGTTTTAATTGTATTTGGTGGTCCTTTAGCTAATTTCTTACTAGCTTTAGTAATATTTTTTTTTATTTATACCTTTATAGGTAAAGATTTTACTCCTGCAGTCATAAATGAAGTTCAAAAAGATAGTCCAGCAATGGAAGGAGGGCTTAAAGCTGAAGATATAATTTTAGAAATAGATGGTAATGAAGTTAAAAGTATTATGGAAGTTTCTAAGTTTATCACTATGTCTACAGGTGATTTTATAGATTTTAAAGTTAAGCGTTCCTATGATGAATTAATACTAAAAATAAAACCTAATATTGTTGAAGGTGATGATGGATTAGGGAATAAAATAAAAAAAAGAATGGTAGGTATAAAGCTTGGTGCCTACAATAATAAAGTTAACCATGTTAAATTAGGACCTGCCCAGGCTTTATATCATGCAGGTTATGAAGTTTATTTTGTAAGCGTTTCCTCATTAAAATACATCGGAGGAATGATTTTAGGTAAAGCAGACACTTCTCAATTGGGAGGTCCAATTAGAATTGCTAAAATTTCTGGACAAGTTGCAACCTTTGGAGTGTTGGCATTCATTAGTATGATGGCCTATATTTCAATAAGTTTAGGACTTATTAATTTATTTCCAATACCAATGTTAGATGGAGGACATTTAATGTTTTATGCATTTGAGAAAGTTTTAGGCCGACCTTTATCTCAAAAAACTCAAGAAGGTTTTTTTCGAATCGGATTGTTTTTGTTGCTATCATTAATGTTTTTCACCACATTTAATGATCTAAAAGACCTAGGTTTATTTAGATAACTCAGATTTAAAAACGTTTAAAAAAGTCAATAAATTCAACGTTTATTTAAGTTTTTACAAGATATTGTGTATATTAAAAAACTATACACTAAAAAAAAGCTTGATTTATCAACGTTTATGAGAAGTATAAATATTAACCAACAAAACCGGAGCTAAAATGAACAAAAAACAACTAATTGCTAAGCTTTCTGGCTCATTAAACTTGAGCAAAGCAGATGCTGAGCGAACTTTTGATACAATTACCAACACTATTTTAGATGCTCTTAAAGGAGATGATTCAGTAAAAATTGCTGGATTTGGTACGTACAAAGTTGCTAAGAGAAAAGCAAGAGTTGGAAGAAACCCAAGAACGGGTGAGCAGATTCAAATCGCTGCTTCTCAAAAAGTAAAATTCTTACCAGCTAAAGCTTTAAAAGAAGTATTCAACAGATAATCTTTTTTCTAACAGCCCTAACGTTATAAAAACACGTTTAGGGCTGTTTCTATATGCAAAAACTGCATACCCACTTTTCCTAATCAGCGTTAGTTTTAAAAATTAATAAAACTATAAGACACCACTTAAACAAGTGGAGGTCTAATGACTAAAATAATAAAAAAAATATCAGCACCACTTCTTAGTTTAATTTTTTTATTAAACATGAGTAGTGCAGGTATGGCAGAGACAACTGTCTCTGGGGAAGTTCAAGCGATATTTAACTCGCTTCTATTTTTAATTTGTGGTTTCCTTGTCATGTTCATGGCAGCAGGTTTTGCGATGCTAGAATCTGGTATGGTAACTTCAAAAAGTGTATCAGTAATTTGTGCTAAAAATATAGGTCTATATTCAATTGCCGGAATTATGTTTTGGCTTTTTGGTTATAACTTAGCTTATGGAATTCCTGAAGGAGGATACATTGGAACATTTACACCTTGGTCAGATTCAAGTGCAGTTGACACAGGTTATGCTGATGGTTCTGACTGGTTTTTCCAAATGGTATTCTGTGCAACAACAGTTTCAATTTGTTCAGGTGCTATGGCTGAAAGAATTAAGCTATGGCCGTTTTTCTTATTTGCAGCTATTTTAGCTGGAATTATTTATCCAATCGTTATGGGTTGGCAATGGGGTGGAGGCTGGTTAGCAGAACTAGGCTTCTCTGATTTTGCTGGTTCTACATTAGTACACTCAACAGGTGGTGCAGCTGCTTTAGCAGGTATCATGTTGTTAGGTGCTAGATATGGAAGGTTTGATAGTAAAGGTGAGGCGAAAGCAATTAAACCTTTTGCTGCTTCTTCAATTCCATTAGTAACTGTTGGAGTATTTATATTATGGTTAGGTTGGTTTGGATTCAATGGTGGATCTCAACTAGCTATTGGAACATTTGATGATGCAGTTGCTGTATCAGCAATATTTATCAATACTAATCTTGCTGCTTGTGGTGGTGTTATGGCTGCTGCAATAATCACAAGATTAATGTTTGGTAAAACAGATGTAATTCAAATGTTAAACGGAGCAATTGGTGGTCTTGTAGCTGTTACAGCTGAACCATTAGCACCAACACCTTTAGCTGCTATTTTCATTGGAGCTGTTGGTGGATTGATCGTAGTATTTGGAACTAAATTATTATTCAGTTTCAAACTTGACGATGTTGTAGGTGCAATTCCGGCTCACATGTTTGCTGGTATTTGGGGAACATTGGCAGTGCCATTAACAAACACTGATGCATCGTTTAGTGCACAATTAATTGGTGTACTTTCAATTAACATTTTTGTGTTTGCTGTGTCCTATGTAATCTGGTCAATAATGAAAGCTACGTTTGGAATTAGATTAAGTAAAGAAGCTGAAACTAAAGGTACTGACGTTACAGAAACAGGAGTAATAGCATACGCAATACGAGACTAATTGTATGCAATATAGAGGCTCTTCGATCTCCATGTCGTTATCTCATTGAAGAGCCTCTAATAAAAAGAATTAACTATAATCTCTCTCTCTAGTTAGTTAACTAAAGGCCCCTTAGAAATAAGGGGTCTTTTTTTTATTTTTTTACAATATTTTGAAGAGTTTCTAATACTTCTTTAGCATGGTCTTTAACTTTAACGTTGTCCCAAACCTTAAGTATTTTACCTTTTTTGTCTATTAAATAAGTCGTTCTAATTATTCCCATAAATTCACGACCCATAAATTTTTTCTTTTCCCAAACTTTATATTTTTTAAGAACTTCTTTTTCTTCGTCAGCAAGTAAATCAAACTTAATTTTGTATTTATCTTTAAATTTGTCATGACTTTTTAAACTGTCCTTTGAAATCCCATATATTTCGCAGTCTAATTTTTTAAATTTAGAAAGAAGTTTATTAAAATCATTAGTTTCAATAGTACACCCTGGAGTATCGTCTTTAGGATAAAAGTATAGAACAACATATTTTCCTAGAGATTCTTTTAATGTAAAATTCTTTTTATTTGTTGAGGGCAAAGTAAAATTTGCTGCTTTCATTTAATTTAATCCTTCCATTATTTTATTAAATACTTGTTCAACTTTTAGTTTTTTCATTCCTTCTCTTTCTCTACATCTAATATTGTTGTAATTTTCAGGGGTTATAATTTGAATTTTACTATATTTCAATTCGTCAATAGGGTCATTTGCAATTAAACCAAAAGATTTAATATTTAATGCCGCAGCAAGATTTATGGGACCAGAATTATTTCCAACTAAAAACTTAGAGTTTTTTAATGCAAAAATAATACCATTTAAGTTTTTTTCAGAACAATCTATGAAATAATCTTTGTTTGATAGTTTTTTTATATTTTTTGCTAAATAAGATTTTTCTTTACCACAAATTAAATAAATATAATCAAAAAGATTTTTTTCGTACAGTTTATCTGCTAATTTTACAAAATCTTCCTCATACCACATTTTGTAATCCTCAAATGAGTCAATACCAAAAGCAATTTTTTTTCCTTCAATTTCCAAATCGGAATTTCCTTCTCTAAATCTTTTTATATCAACATAAATTTCAGGATAAATGTTGTTTATAGTTATTGAATTAATATTTAAAATTTTTTGAGATTGTTCAGAATAATTTAATTTCCAATCTTCCTTTGATAAATATTTATTTACTGTTAACCATTTTTTTTGATTACCAATTCCAGGACCAATAATATTTTTTACGCCGCACAGTTTTGCAGCAATAGCAGGTTTATTGACTTTATCTAAAACATATACGTGAGTATATTTATTATTTTTATAAATCATCATCAATTTAGCTACATCAATCCAATAATATAGACCTTTTCGAAAATCATTATAGTTAATCAAATTAATGTGATCTAAGTCTTTTAATATATTTTTTGCCTGCGTTTTTTTTCTAACTATAAGATCAACTTTTAGTTTATGGTGCTCACTAATAGCTTTTATGTATGGTAGTTGCCATATTAAGTCACCTAATTTATGGTGAGTATAAACAATACAAATATTAGTCATTTTTTTAATTCAAGCTTACAAATTAAAGAATTTTTATATTTTAAAAATACTACAAAGATATGTCTATATATTTATATAAAAAATAATATAAATTATTGATATGAAAATAAAATCAATAAGCGAACTGGTTTCAGACGTATTAGATAAAATTAAAACAATTAATGCAGATGAAGCTTATGAAATGCTTAAAAATAATAATTGTAATCTAATTGACATTAGAGAAAGTAATGAATTAGAAAATACTGGTAAAGTTGAAGGAGCAAACCATATTCCAAGAGGTATGCTTGAAGTTTATTTGGATCCAAATAGCCCAATATTTCAAAATGGACAAATAGACCAAAATAAAGAATTTGTTTTATTTTGTGCGGGAGGTGTAAGATCAGCTTTAGCTGTAAAATCGTTAAAAGATATGGGATATCAAAAAGTATCACATATTGATGGTGGATTTGGCTCTATAGCTAGCAGCAAATTTAAAATCATTTAATTAGCGCTTAATTCCTCCAAAGCATATTCAAGTCTATCTTGTCCCCAAAAGATTTTATTATTTACAATAAAGGTTGGAGTTCCAAAAACTTCTTTTTGAAAAGCATCAGTAGTTAATCTAATCAATTTATCTTTAACTGATTGCTCTTTTATAGATTGAAAAAATTCTTCACTATCAATATTTAATTCACTTATTAATTTTGAAATATTCTCAATTTTTGATAAGTCATAATTATCTTTCCAATAAGCATCAAAAAAATAATTTAAGTAATCGTTTTGCTTATCCTTACTAACACTAATATATCCTCTCATTATATTTAAAGAATTTATTGGAAAATTAGAATTCCATTTGAATTCAATATTATTTTTTTCAGATACCAAATTGCAGTCGTTTATATTATTTTTCAATTTGTATTTATTAAATGCAGGAGAATCAATTCCAGCTAGCTTATGAAGACCACCTAAATAAACTGGCTTGTAATTAAATATTATATTTTTATGTTTAAGAATTTTTTTGTGTGCAATATATGCATATGGGCTAATTATATCGAAATAGAAATCTATATGATTACTCATATAAACTTATTCTTTTCGCGTAAAAAATTCTTATTATCCAGTATAAAAACAAACCTATTGGACCAATTAAATAAGTCACAATTAATGGCACAGCCATCAAAACTTTGTTTATAGAAAACTTTTGAGAGTCTTTAACAATCCAACCACCAATAAATAAGTTTATTGCTATAAAGTGAGTCCAAAATATCATTATATATAAATGATCTTCAAATAATCTAGATAACTCGTTTAGACCTAAGTAAAGAGAGAAATTTCCATCAAAATCGTAACCAATTAAATAAGATTTATATAAAATGAAGATATAAACACCACTTAATATAAAAAAAGGAAAGATTGATGTTACAAAAATTCTACTTAAATGTGATTGAGGAAACACTATCAAGATAAACCAAAAAGGTAGAACACCAAGGTTGATCCACATGTAAAGTGTCTCAATTGTGAAATAAGTATAAATTTGTTCAATCATTTAAATATATTATATTAAATCTAACAATGATTCCTATAAGAAATAGAAAAAAAACACTTCAAGTAACTGTTGATGAGATGCGTAATTTTGCCTTTGCTTATGTTGAAAAGTATGCTCCTTCAAAGCAACAACTCAAAACTTATTTACTAAAAAAATATATGAAACTATCAGCATCAGATGTAAAAAAAAAAGATGTAAATAAATTGATTGATATTGTTTTGTCTGATCTAGAAAAAAAACAAATTTATAAATGATCAATTTTATTCTGAAAGTAAAGCCAAAAGTATGATTAAAAGAGGAAATTCAATTAATAAGATTAGAAATTATTTAATTGGAAAAGGAATTAATGAAATATTTATTAAGGATACGGTCGATAAAATTAAGGAAGATAATTCTGATCAAGATTTTTTTTCAGCAATAAAAT
>CACEEJ010000023.1 GCA_902558545.1 uncultured Pelagibacteraceae bacterium
GAGGAACCGTAGATACATATGAAAGCGATGTTGTAGGTTTAAAATATAATTTTTCTAAAATAATTAGTGAAAATATTTCATATGGAATTGGATCAGAATACAAATATGATTGGGGAAACTTTGATAATAATGGTTCGTATAAAGCATCAACCAAGGGTCATAGTGAAAACTTAGCTATATTTGGTAATTTAGGATGGAATATTTTTAAAAACTTAAACATCTCTTTATTTGGAAGAAATGATAACCATAAACAAACTGGATCAAATAATACATACAAAATAAATTTACAACAAAATTTCATTAATTTTAATATAGGAGTTTCCTATATGAATGGTCTAAGAAATCCAACACTATATGAGATGTTTGGCACTGATAATTATGGTTATTCTGGAAACAAAGATTTAAAACCTGAAAAAAGTAACACTTATGAAGTTTATTCTAATATACTAATAAATGATAATCTAAATCTTACTTCAAGAGCATTTAGAGCGAATATTAAAAATAACATAGAATACATAAGTAATAAGTACCAAAATGATGATGATAATATTGATCTAAATCAATCTGGTTTTAATAGTCAACTTAATATTAAAATTAAAAAAACAGATTTGAATTTATTTACTTCTTTTTTATCATCAAAAAAAGAGAACAACTCAGACCAATTAAGAAGACCAGAAAAAAATTATGGTTTAAATTTTTCAAAAAGAGTTGACAACAATTATTTTAAAAATTTAAATTTTAACATTAAATATAAACACTACGGAAAAAGTTTTGATACGCACTCATCAAATTTTAATACTATTGAAATGGATAGTACAGATATTATAGATATAAAAATAACCAAAAAAATTAAAAATAATAATTTTTTTATAAAAATTACAAACCTATTAGATGAAACCTACCAAAGACCACATGGTTACAATCAAGAAAATCGGGCTATAAAATTTGGTATAAAATATTAAATAGTTGTCCCGATAAATTAAAATGATATCATATAGAAATGCAGCATTTAAAGCTCACTATTGGTATTTTAATTGTGCTCTCTGCTAGCAGATTTATTCCTCATCCTCCAAATTTTACTAGTTTAATAGCATTAAGTTTTTATGTTCCAGCAATATTTGGTTTAAAATTTTTACCTTTTGTATTGTTAAGTTTTATTTTTACAGACATTGTTATTGGTTTTCATAATACAATGTTATTTACTTGGGGAAGTGTTTTGTTAATTGGTTTTTTATGCAAATATTTTACAAAAAATATTTACACAAGAGTTCTTGGAGCTTTATCAGGTGCCTTGCTTTTTTTTATTATTTCAAATTTTGGAATATGGATTAATGGTGCTTATGGATACTCATTAAGTGGTTTTTTGACCTGCTACATTTTGGCTATACCTTTTTTTGTAAATACTTTTATTTCTACTTTATTGTATTCAGCAGTTATTGAAACAATTTATAAATTAAGTATGAATTATTTAATAAAAAACGAAGATTTGAAAAAATAATACCTATAAATAAATTTTATATGCAAAAATCTAAAGTATTATTTATATATCCAAATGAAAGAGGCATGAGTGTTATACCTCCAGCCATAGCTCTTTTATCTCAACTGTTAAAAAATGATGGGCATAAAACTGATTTGTTTGATACAACTTTTTATGACATAGAAGATGAAATTGCACTTAAAGATGCTGATGAAAATTTAGAAAAAACTTTACAGGTAAGACCAATTCAAGGACAGGAAACAGAAAAAAAAATTCTTCAAACAATAACATCCAATCCATCATTAGACCTAAGAAAAAAAATTCTTCAATTTAAACCTGATTTACTTGCAATAAGTTGTACTGAAACTACATTTCCAAGAGCACTCAAATTAGTTCAAGACACACGTGACCTAGGAATATACAATATATTTGGTGGTGTATTTCCAACTTTTGCTCCACAGATAGTTATTGATTACAAAGAAGTAGACTCTTTGTGTGTTGGAGAAGGTGAAAAAGCATTAGTTGATTTAGCAAATTGTATAGCTAAAAAAAATAAAATTGAAAATATAACAAACCTATGGATAAAAAATATTGATGGTAGCATTCAAAAGAATCCTATTACTAAACCAGTTGATATAAATGAACTTCCTGCAGTTACAGATATAGGTTTGTTTGATCAACAAAGATTTTATAGACCATTAGGTGGAAAGATAAGAAAAGTTTTACCAGTTGAAACTCATCGGGGCTGTCCTTACACCTGTGCTTTTTGCAATTCTCCATCTCAAAATTGGCTATATTCAAAAAGTGGAGGTCATTTTTTTAGAAAAAAAAGTATGAAACTTATCAAAGAAGAAATTGTTAATCATATAAAAAATTGGGGAACTGAATACGTTTTTTTTTGGGCTGATACATTTTTAGCATGGTCTGAAAAAGAGTTTGAGGACTTTTGTGAAATGTACAAAGATATAAAGTTACCATTTTGGTGTCAAACTCGAATAGAAACCATCAGTGAATATAAATTAAAAAAACTTAAAGAAGTAGGTCTGGATAGAATTACTTTTGGCATGGAACATGGAAACGAAAAATTTAGAAGAGATGTGGTTAAAAGAAATTATTCTAATAAAAAAGCGATAGAATTAATGAAAATACCAAGTGAATTAGAAATTCCTTTTACGGTAAATAATATAATCGGTTTTCCTGGTGAAACAAGAGAACTTGCTTTTGATACAATAAATTTAAATAGAGAGTTTAAATCTGATAACGCGACTTGTTCTATATTAATTCCTTTTGCAGGAACAGAAATTAGAAAGCTTGCAGAACAACAGGGCTTAATTTCATCTGATAAAATTTGTGCTATAGCAAATTCAACTGATGAAGGAGTTTTAGATATGCCCCAATGGGGAAAAAAAGAAGTTGCACAATTAAGTAGAGTTTTTCCTATGTATGTTAAATTTCCAAAAGAAAGGTGGCCTGAAATAGAAAAAGCAGAAACCGATGATAAAAATTATAAGACACTTTATAAAGAATTTTTAAATACTTACTGGCCAAAGAAAGTAAATAAATCTATAACTGAGGCAGCAAAAGGTTTGTTTTAAGCAAGTTTGAAACCAAAAAAATAATTAGTTTTTATTTTATTGAGTTATGGTGCCGCCGCACGGATTCGAACCGCGGACCTATTTATTAAAATCGAGGGTTAAAGTTTAAGTAAACAAATACCATAAATAAAATTGAAAAATATTTCAAATCTTGACACACATATGACACAGTGAGAAAATACTCTTTATGAGATCATTTCTATTAGTATTGATTTTAATCTTTAGTCTTCAATCCTGGACTAAGGCTGATGATATCAGAGACTTTCAGATTGAAGGAATAAGTGTTGGAGATAATTTACTTGATCATTTTACTATAAATCAAATAAATAAAGCTTATAAAAATACTTATCCTAAAAGCAAAAAATTTTATGGATTACAATTTGATTTGACTGATTATGAAACATATAAACATATTCAAGTACACATAAAATCAGGCTCAAATTATATTGTAAGTTCAATTGTCGGTGGTGAGTTTTTTGATAACATTAATAAATGTTACCAAAAACAAAAAATTATAGTTAGGGATTTAAAGAAAACTTTTTCAAATGCAGAAGTAAATGAATACAAAACCACTTATCCAGATGATCCAAAGAGCTCAATCAAAATTGCAGAATTTTATTTAAGCAATTTTGATGTAGTTGTTTACTGTACAGATTGGTCAAAAAAAGCCGAGACCACTGGTAATACAGATAATTTAAGAGTTGAAATTTCATCCTTAGAATTTTCTAAATTTATTACAACTGAAGCTTATTAATAAATAAGCACAGGACATAATCCTGTGCCCTATAAAGAAATTTAATTAAAACTAAAACTTTTGAAAAAATTAACGTTGATTTTATTGAATGATGGTGCCCCCGCACGGATTCGAACCGCGGACCTATTGATTACAAATCAATTGCTCTACCAGCTGAGCTACAAGGGCATGCGCAATAATTATTAACTATTTGTTAAATAATCAACTCTTTTTTTTTATATAACTAAGGTGATGAAACACTATTGCAGCACTATTTGAGATATTTAAACTTTCTATATCTTCATTAATATTAATTTTAACAAAAAAATCTGCATATTTAACTGTATGCCGTCTCATACCAAATCCTTCTGATCCAAATAGAAGGACGTTATTTCCTTCCCATTTTATGTCTGTAAAATCTTTTTGACCCTTCGAATCAAAACCATAAACCCAGAAATTTTTTTCTCTTAAATTTTTTAGAGTAGAATTAATATTAGATACTTGGAATATATTTACGTATTCCATGCATCCACTAGCTGATTTATACATCAACTTACTATCTCTTGGAAAATGTCTTTCTTTAATTATCAATCCATCAATATCAAATGATGCAGCACTTCTGATTAATGAACCAATATTTCTTGGATCGGTAACTTCATCGAGACAAACAAATGTTAAATTATTTTTTTCTTTTATAAATTTTTTTAGGTCTGGCTGATCTAAATGTTCAATTTCAGCAACATAACCATTATGCATTAATTGTTCTTTAGAAGTATATTTGTCTAATTCTTTTTTAGATTTAAAGTAAACTTTGACATCCTCTAAAATGTTTTTATTTGGGTTTTTTCTATGAATATTTTTTTTAGATTCTTCTGTTAAAAAGACTCTTAAAACCTTTCTTTTAGGGTTTCTAAGAGCTTCAATTACCGCATGTTGACCAACAATGAAAAAAGATGATTTATTCATAAATTATTAAGTGTTTTACACGTTTTTTTTAATATTTACTTATTAAATCACGTGTTGCATTTGCATAAATAAAATATATAAAACGCTTGTTATTTGAAGCTTTATTGAACAAGGGGACACTTCCCCAAAGGAGGGGTTCCAGAGCGGTCAAATGGGGCGGGCTGTAAACCCGTTGACTTCGGTCTTCGAAAGTTCGAATCTTTCCCCCTCCACCATTTAATAAATTTTAAATAACATGGAGTGTTACTCTTGGGGTTGTGCGGGTGTAGTTCAATGGTAGAACGCTAGCCTTCCAAGCTGGATGTAAGGGTTCGATTCCCTTTACCCGCTCCAAGAAAATAAAATTGAAAATGAAAACAAATAAACTGAGGTAAAAACGTAATGTCAAAAGAAAAATTTGTAAGAAATAAACCCCACTGTAACATTGGGACTATTGGTCATGTAGACCATGGTAAAACAACTCTTACTGCCGCGATTACAAATGTATTAGCACAAGCGGGCGGCGGAACTGCAGTTGCTTATGATCAAATTGATAAAGCACCTGAAGAAAAAGAAAGAGGTATAACAATTTCAACAGCACACGTAGAGTATGAAACTGAAAAAAGACACTATGCTCACGTAGATTGTCCTGGTCACGCGGACTATGTTAAAAACATGATTACTGGTGCTGCACAAATGGATGGAGCAATTTTAGTTGTTAATGCAGCTGATGGTCCAATGCCACAAACAAGAGAACACATTCTTTTAGGAAGACAAGTTGGTATTCCTGCAATTGTTGTTTACTTAAATAAAGTAGACCAAGTTGATGATAAAGAAATGATCGAACTTGTTGAAGAAGAAATTAGAGAGCTTTTAACTTCATACAAATATCCAGGTGACAAAACACCAATCGTTAAAGGTTCAGCTTTAGCGGCAGTTGAAGGAAGAGATGATGAAATTGGAAAAAATTCAATTTTAGAATTAATGAAAGCTGTTGATGAACATATTCCACAACCAGCTAGAGAAGTCGATAAACCATTCTTGATGCCAGTTGAGGACGTATTCTCAATTTCTGGAAGGGGAACAGTTGCAACTGGAAGAGTTGAGTCTGGTGTAATTAAAACTGGTGAAGAAGTTGAAATAGTAGGAATTAGAGAAACTAAAAAATCAGTTTGTACAGGAGTTGAAATGTTTAGAAAACTTTTAGATTCTGGTGAGGCTGGTGATAACGTTGGAATTTTATTGAGAGGTATTGAAAGAACTGATATCGAAAGAGGTCAAGTTCTTTGTAAGCCTGGTTCAATTACTCCACACACTAAATTTGAGGCTCAAGCGTATGTGCTTAAAAAAGATGAAGGTGGAAGACATACTCCATTTTTTACTAAGTACAGACCACAGTTTTATTTTAGAACAACAGACGTTACAGGTGAAGTAGAGTTACCAGCTGGTACTGAAATGGTTATGCCAGGTGATGATGCTAAATTTACTGTTAAATTAATTACACCAATTGCAATGGCAGAGAAATTAAACTTTGCAATTAGAGAAGGTGGAAGAACTGTTGGAGCAGGAGTAGTAACTAAAATTATAGAGTAACTCTATAAATAGGAGTGTAGCTCAATTGGTAGAGCGCCGGTCTCCAAAACCGGAGGCTGAGGGTTCGAGTCCCTCCGCTCCTGCCAATTTGAGCTTAGAAATTATGAAAAACCCGATTAAATTTATGCAGGAAGTTAAACAAGAGGCTTTCAAGGTTACTTGGCCGACTTGGAAAGAGACATTGCAAGGTGCTTTAATGGTTTTTGTTATGGCAGTTGTTATGTCTTTATTTTTTCTTCTTTTAGATCAGGTTTTAAAATTTTTCTTAGAACTTTTACTTAAAGTGAGTATTTAATGAAAAATTGGTACATTGTTCAGTCTCACTCTAGTTTTGAGAATAAAGTAGCTTCTTTAATTAAAGAAGAGGCAGATAAAGCTAAAATTTCAGATAAGTTTGAAGAAATTATTGTACCTACTCATGACGTTACAGAAGTTAAGAGAGGTAAAAGAATTCAAAGAAAAAAAAAATACTTTCCTGGATATGTATTAATAAAGAGTGAGATGGATAATAACATTTATCATATGATTAAGAATATAAAGAGGGTCAGTGGTTTCTTGGGCACAAAAGGTATCCCTGTTCCAGTTTCAGATAAAGAAGTAGAGAAGATTTTAGGTCAGATCAAAGACGGTGTTGCTCAGCCAAAATCTGGCGTAGATTATAGTGTAGGTGAAAAAGTTCAGGTTGTAGATGGTCCATTTGCATCATTTACTGGAATGATTGAAGAAATTGATGAAGAAAAAGCTAGACTTAAGGTATCAGTTTCTATATTTGGTCGTCCTACACCTGTAGATTTAGAATATAATCAGGTTGAGAAGGTAAGTTAATGGCAAAAGAAATTAGTGGATTTATAAAATTACAAATTAAAGGTGGTCAAGCTAATCCAGCTCCGCCAGTTGGTCCTGCTTTAGGTCAACGTGGTGTTAATATAATGGAATTTTGTAAAGCCTTTAACGATAAAACTAAATCAATGGCAGGCAAACCTGTCCCTGTTGAAATTACAGTTTATAAAGATAAAAAATTCGATTTTAAAATAAAATCACCTCCAGCATCTTTTTATATTAAGGAAGCAGTAAAACTTAAAGGTGGATCTAAGGAACCGGGAAGAAATATTGTTGCTTCAATTTCTAAAAAACAATTAGAGAGTATAGCTAAAGAGAAAATGAATGATTTAAACGCTCATGATATTGAAGAAGCTATAAAAATTATTGCAGGATCAGCAAGATCAATGGGTATTGAGGTAAAAGAATAATGGCATCTAAAAGATACAAAAAATTACCTGAAAAGACTAAAGACTTAAGTGCTGAGACTATCGAAAAACTTTTACCTGAACTTAAGAAAAACTGCACAACTAAATTTGATGAATCTCTAGATTTAAATTTTCAAATAAACAACAAGCAAAAGAAAAGTGAAGTTAATATTAGAACTGTTGTTAATTTACCTGGGGGCACAGGTAAGAAAGTTAAAGTTGCAGTAGTTTGTGAGGATAATAAAGCTCAAGATGCAAAAGATGCAGGTGCCGATATTGTGGGAGGCGACGAATTTGTTGAAAGAATTAAAGGTGGAGAGTTAAATTTTGAAAAATTAATTTGCACACCTGGAATGATGATTAAACTTTCAAAATTAGGAAAAGTTTTAGGACCTAAAGGTTTAATGCCTAATCCTAAACTTGGTTCAGTATCTGAAAATATTAAAGAAGCTGTAACTAATGCTAAATCTGGTCAAGTTGAAATTAGAAATGATAAAGACGGAAATATTGGAGTTAGTATTGGTAAAAAATCTTTTAGTGATGATCAATTAATGAAAAACTATAATGCAATTTTAGATGCTTTAGAAAAAGAAAAATCAAACAATACTTTAAAGGGTGACTTAATTAGAAGTATATTTGCTACTTCAACAATGGGTGTTTCATATAAAGTTAAATTAGGCAAATCGATATAGTTATGATGAACAAAGAACAAAAGAAAAATTATATTGAAGAAATGACTAGCAAGTTTGAAAACAGCAAGGCTGTTATGGTTACTCATTACCAAGGTTTAACTATGACCCAACTAGATGAATTAAGAGCCAAAATGAGAGAACATGGAATCATATTTAAAATAACAAAAAACAGAATCACAAAATTAGCTTTAGAAAAAACTAAGTGTAAAGATTTATCAAATTTATTTACTGGTCCTACAGCAGTAGCATTTGGAGAGGATGCGATAATGTCTGCAAGGATTCTTTCAAAATTTGCAAAAGATAACGAAAACTTGAAATTAATTGGTGGAATTATGGATAATGAGGTCTTAGATCAGGCCGGTGTCCAAAATGTAGCTAGTTTACCTACACTAGATGAGGCAAGAGCTAATATTGTGGGTATTTTGAACGCTTCTGCATCTAAATTAATCAGTATTTTGCTTGCACATTCAGAAAAAATGAGTAGTTTGTCGGCAGAAAATTCTGAAACACAACCCAAAGAGTAATACATATGCCTGACCTAAACAAAATTATTGAAGACTTATCAAGTTTGACTGTTGCAGAGGCAGCTGAACTTTCAAAACAATTAGAAGAAAAATGGGGTGTAACTCCAATGGCAGCAGCAGCTCCAGCAGCAGCAGGTGGTGCGGCTCCAGCAGAAGATAAAGATGATTTTACAATCATGTTAGTTTCTGCAGGTGATAAAAAAATTAATGTTATTAAAGAAGTAAGAGCAGCTACTTCATTAGGATTAAAAGAAGCTAAAGATCTTGTAGAGGGAGCACCAAAAGAAGTTAAATCTGGTGTCAACAAAAAAGACGCTGAAGAGATCAAAGCTAAGTTAGAAGCTGCTGGCGCTAAAGTAGAACTTAAATAAATTAAATAGAAAGAATTCAAATACTGATTATTTTTAATCAGTATTTATAAACATAGATGCAATTATCTTTTACTGAAAAGAAAAACATTAGAAAAAGTTTTGGTAAACTAAAAGAAAGTTTATCTATACCTAACTTAATTGAAGTACAAAAAAATTCGTACAAAGAATTAACAGAATTTAATATTGAGGCAGCAGAACTTACCAAAGGTTTTGATAGAGTTTTTAAAAGTATTTTTCCTATTGAAGATTTAAATGACAAAGCAACTTTAGAGTATGTTTCATATAGATTAGAGAAACCAAAATTTGATGTTGAAGAATGTATAGCAAGAGGTCTTACATATTCATCAGCTCTTAAATGTACTTTAAGATTAGTAGTTTATGAAATAGATCAAGAAAATAATACAAAAGATATTTTGTCAGCTAAAGAGCAAGAAGTATATATGGGTGAAGTTCCTATGATGACTAATAGTGGAACTTTTATAACTAATGGTGTTCAAAGAGTTGTAGTAAATCAAATGCACAGAAGTCCAGGTGTATTTTTTGATCACGATAAAGGAAAAACTCATGCAAGCGGAAAACTTTTATTTAATTGTAGAGTAATACCTAATAGAGGTTCATGGTTAGATTTTGAATATGATGTTAAGGATTTTCTATATTTTAAAATTGACAGAAAAAAGAAAATTTTTTCATCTACTTTATTATTAGCTTTAGGTTATACAAAATCAGAAATTGTGGATGAGTTCTATGAAAGTGAGCAGTATACTTTTGATACAAAAACAGAAAAGTGGAAAACTAAATTTAATCCTGAAAACTACAAAGCAAAAAATTTTTCAGAAGAAGTAATTGATGCAAAAACTGGTGAAGTGGTAATTAAATTAGGTGACAAGATTAATTTTTTAAATGCAAAAAAATTAGCTAACGATGGTTTGAAAGACATACTAGTTTCTAGAGAATCTTTGTTTGGTAAATTTTTACACAGAGATGTCAAAGTCAATGAAGAAGAGGACGGTGTATTAAAAATTGGGACTGAATTAAATGATTCAATTATTCAACAAATTTTAGATGCAAATATTCATACACTTCAAATATCTGTTACAAACTCTATAAACAAAGGACCTTATCTACTTACAACTATTTTAGCTGATAAAAATAATACTAAAGATGAAGCTATCACAGAAATCTATAAAATGTTAAGACCTGGAGAACCGCCAACCATAGAGATAGCAACACAAATATTTAATAATCTTTTCTTTAGCTCAGACAGATATGATTTGTCTGATGTTGGAAGAGTTAAAATGAACTCAAGATTAAACCAAGAATGTTCTGATAAAATTACCATATTAAGAAATGACGATATCATAGCAATTATTCATA
The DNA here is from genome assembly GCA_902558545.1 of uncultured Pelagibacteraceae bacterium. Classification (GTDB taxonomy): domain Bacteria; phylum Pseudomonadota; class Alphaproteobacteria; order Pelagibacterales; family Pelagibacteraceae; genus Pelagibacter. The sequence goes on from CACEEJ010000023.1 coordinate 10,552, forward strand.
AAATGTTGGATTTGCGTGATGGTAAAGATGATGTTGATGACATTGATCACCTAGGAAATAGAAGAGTTCGTTCTGTTGGAGAGCTAGTTGAGAACCAGGCTAGAATTGGTGTTTACAGAATGGAAAGAGCTATTAAAGAAAAAATGACAACTTTAGATGTTGAGTCAGCAATGCCACAAGATCTAATTAATGCAAAACCATTAACAGTTTCATTGAAAGATTTTTTTGCAAGTTCACAACTATCTCAGTTTATGGATCAAACAAATCCTTTATCTGAAATTACTCATAAAAGAAGAGTTTCAGCATTAGGTCCGGGTGGTTTAACAAGAGAAAGAGCAGGTTTTGAAGTTAGGGACGTCCATCCAACCCACTATGGAAGAATTTGTCCAATTGAAACACCAGAGGGTCCAAATATTGGTTTGATTAATAGTTTATCTACTTATGCAAAAATAAATAAGTATGGCTTTATTGAAAGTCCATATAAAAAAGTAAAAGACGGTGTTGTTCAAGATAAAGTCGAATACTTGTCAGCAATGGAAGAAACAAAATTCACTATTGCTCAAGCAAATACAAAACTTGATAAAAATGGAAAAATTACTGAAGAACTAGTTTCATGTAGACAAAACCTAAACTTTCTTTTAGCAAAACCCGACTCTATTGATTACATTGACGTATCACCAAAACAATTAGTTTCAGTTGCAGCATCTTTAATTCCATTCTTAGAAAATGATGATGCAAACAGAGCCTTAATGGGATCAAATATGATGAGGCAAGCAGTTCCATTATTAAAACCTGAGTCTCCACTTGTTGGTACAGGAATTGAAAGTGATGTTGCTTTAGACTCTGGTGTAACTATTGTTGCTAAGCGTGATGGAATTGTTGATAAAATAGATGGTAAAAGAATTGTCATAAAAGTAACTGAGGAAACAGATTTTAGTAAGTCTGGTGTAGATATCTATAACCTTCAAAAATTTAAAAGATCAAACCAAAATACTTGTATAAATCAAAGACCACTAGTTAGAGTTGGAGATAAAGTTAAATCTGGAGATATTATTGCAGATGGTCCTTCAACAAAATTAGGTGAACTTGCTTTAGGTAAGAACGTTACTGTAGCATTCATGCCGTGGCAAGGTTACAACTTTGAAGATTCAATCTTAATTTCAGAAAGATGTGTTACAGATGATGTATTCACATCTGTTCACATTGTTGAATATGAAATAATGGCAAGAGATACAAAGCTTGGTGAAGAAGAAATAACTAGAGATATACCAAACGTTAATGAAGAAGCTTTAAAAAACCTTGATGAGTCAGGAATAGTTTATATTGGTGCAGAGGTTAATGCTGGTGATATTTTGGTTGGTAAAGTCACTCCAAAAGGTGACTCAGCATCTGGTCCTGAAGAAAAATTATTAAGATCAATATTTGGAGAAAAAGCTATCGATGTTACAGATACATCTTTAAGAATGTCTAGAGGATCAAGTGGAACGGTAGTCGATGTAAGAGTATTTAATAGACATGGAATTGAGAAAGACGAAAGATCAATAACAATTGAAAGAGCTGAAATTGAACAAGTACAACAAGATAAAATTGTTGAGGAAGAAATATTAGAAAGAAGTATTAAACAAAGGGCTTCACAATTCCTGTCAGGATCATCTTTAACTAAAAAAGTAAAAGATTTATCTGAAGGAACTAAGTTAGATTTTGATACAATTAATAAACTATCAATTAATGATGTCTTCAAAATCACAGTAGGAAATGTAAATGACGAAGCAACATTAGCTCAATTAAAAGATCAATATAATAAAGCAAAACAAGACATAACAGAGAGATTTGAAGATAAAGTTTTAAAAATTAGAAGTGGTGATGATTTATTACCAAGCGTTATGAAAATGGTAAAAGTATTCGTTGCTATAAAAAGAAGATTAAGACCTGGTGATAAAATGTCAGGAAGACATGGAAACAAAGGAGTTGTAAGTAAAATTGTACCTGTTGAAGATATGCCATATAGAGAAGATGGTAGACCAGTTGATATTGTGTTAAATCCCCTGGGTGTTCCAAGTAGGATGAACGTTGGTCAAATTCTAGAGACACATTTGGGTTGGGCATGTAAAGAATTTGGTGAACAAGTTAAAAATTTAGTTAACGAAAACAACAAAAAAATTGAAAGAACAGAAAAAATCGAAAAATTCTTAAGATCTGTTTATGGAGAAGAAATTTTTAATGATAAAGTTGACAAGTTAAGTAAGAGTGAATTTAAAGATCTTTGTGAAAATTTACAAAATGGTATCGCAATCTCAACGCCTGTTTTTGATGGTGCTAAAGAAAAAAATGTTACTGAGATGCTTGAACTAGCAAATTTACCAGGATCTGGACAAACATATTTATGGGATGGAAGAACAGGTGAGAAGTTTGATAGACCAGTTACTGTTGGAATAATCTACATGCTAAAACTTCACCACTTAGTTGAAGATAAAATTCATGCAAGATCTACAGGACCTTACAGTTTGGTTACACAACAACCACTTGGTGGTAAAGCACAATTAGGTGGTCAAAGATTTGGTGAAATGGAAGTATGGGCACTTGAGGCATATGGTGCATCATACACATTACAGGAAATTTTAACTGTTAAATCTGATGACGTTGCAGGAAGAGTTAAAGTTTATGAAACTATAGTTAAAGGTGAGGAAAACTTTGAGTCAGGAATACCGGAGTCATTTAACGTATTAGTCAAAGAGATTAAATCATTAGCATTAAATGTGGAGCTTAATTAATGAAAAAAGAATTAACAGATCTATTTAAGGGCAGCGAAATTTCAGAAGCTCAAAATTTCAATAGTATTAAAATTTCACTTGCTAGCCCAGAAAAAATTAAATCTTGGACATATGGTGAAATTAAAAAGCCTGAGACAATTAATTATAGAACGTTTAGACCTGAAAAAGATGGTTTGTTCTGTGCAAGGATTTTTGGACCAATAAAAGATTATGAATGTTTATGCGGTAAGTATAAACGAATGAAATTCAGAGGAATTATATGTGAGAAATGTGGTGTTGAGGTTACAAAATCAAATGTAAGAAGAGAAAGAATGGGCCACATTAATCTTGCTACACCGGTAGCACATATTTGGTTCTTGAAGTCTCTTCCAAGCAGAATTGCCTTGGCAGTAGACATGAAATTAAAAGAAATTGAGAGAGTCCTTTATTTTGAAAACTTTATAGTAATAGAACCTGGTTTAACTGGTTTACAAAAAAATCAACTTTTAAATGAAGAGGAATTAGCAAAATATCAAGACGAATTTGGGGAAGAGAGCTTTACAGCAGGAATTGGAGCAGAAGCCGTTCTAGAGATGCTGAAAAATTTAGATTTAGAATTAGAGAGAACAAATCTTGTTAGCTTTATTAAAGAAACTAAATCAAAAGTAAACGAGGAAAGAGCAATTAAAAGATTAAAATTAATAGAGTCATTTATTGAGACAGGTCAAAAACCTGAATGGATGATTATGACTGTTGTACCAGTTATACCACCAGAATTAAGACCATTAGTTCCTCTAGATGGTGGAAGATTTGCTACTTCAGATCTTAACGATTTATACAGAAGAGTAATTAACAGAAATAACAGATTAAAAAGATTAATGGATCTTAAAGCTCCAGATATCATTGTTAGAAATGAAAAAAGGATGCTGCAAGAATCTGTTGATGCTCTTTTTGATAACGGAAGAAGAGGTAGAGTAATTACAGGCACAGGTAAGCGACCGCTTAAATCTCTTGCTGAAATGTTAAAGGGTAAGCAAGGAAGGTTTAGACAAAATTTATTAGGTAAAAGAGTTGACTATTCAGGCAGATCAGTAATTGTTGTTGGTCCAGATTTAAAACTTCATGAGTGTGGTTTACCCAAAAAAATGGCTTTAGAATTATTTAAACCATTTTTATATGCAAGATTAAATAAATTAGGTTTAGCTTCAACAATTAAACAAGCTAAAAAATTAGTTGAAAAAGAAACTAATGCAGTTTGGGATGCTTTAGAATTAATTGTTAGAGAGCATCCTGTTCTATTAAATAGAGCGCCAACACTTCATAGACTTGGAGTTCAAGCATTTGAGCCAAAATTAATTGAAGGTGATGCAATTGAATTACACCCTTTAACGTGTGCAGCATTTAATGCTGACTTCGATGGTGACCAAATGGCAGTTCACGTTCCATTAAGTTTAGAGGCTCAATTAGAGGCAAGAATATTAATGTTATCTACAAATAACATTCTTTCACCATCAAATGGTAAACCAATTATTGTTCCAAGTCAGGATATGATTTTAGGAATTTACTATCTTTCACAAGAGCCAATATCTGATAAACCTGCTGGATACTTTACAAATTCAGATCAAATAGAATTTGCATTATCATCTGGTCAAATAAATGTACATAGCACTATCATTTCAAGATTTGAGACTGTAGATGATCAAGGTAATAAAAAAATGGAAAAATACACTTCTACAGCTGGAAGATTTTTATTAGCAAATTTATTACCTAAAAATAGTAACATTAAGTTCTCTTTAGTAGATAGATTATTACCTAAAAAAGTAGTTTCTGAAATAATTGACGTTGTCTTTAGATTTTGTGGTCAAAAAACAACTGTAATTTTCTGTGATAAGCTTAAAGATTTAGGATTTAAACACGCATTTAAAGCAGGAATTTCGTTTGGAAAAGACGATCTTGTAATTCCTGAAAATAAAACTCAACTAATTGATGATACTAAGAAATTAATTGCAGATTATGAAACTCAATATGCTGAAGGTTTAATTACAAGAGGTGAAAAATACAACAAAGTTGTTGATGCTTGGTCTAAGTGTACAGATAAAGTTGCTGGAGAAATGATGAAAGGAATTTCAGCTACAGAAAAAACTGACGAAGGATTGAAAATAAATTCCGTATTTATGATGGCAGACAGTGGAGCTAGAGGATCTGCTGCTCAAATGAAACAATTAGCTGGTATGAGAGGTTTGATAGCTAAACCTTCAGGTGAAATTATTGAAAGTCCAATTATCTCAAACTTTAAAGAGGGATTAACTGCTTTAGAGTATTTCAACTCAACGCACGGGGCTAGAAAAGGGTTAGCAGATACAGCGCTTAAAACAGCTAGTTCTGGATATTTAACGAGAAGACTTTGTGATGTAGCTCAAGACTTAACAATAACCAAAGTGAAATGTGATGATCCTGGAT
>CACEEJ010000024.1 GCA_902558545.1 uncultured Pelagibacteraceae bacterium
TTTCTAGGTATTGGTGGTGGTCCAGAGGGAGTGCTTGCTGCTGCAGCCTTAGATGCATTCAATTGTAGTTTTCAAGGTCGATTTTTATTTAAAACCGATGACGAAAAAAAAAGAGCAAAAAAAATGGGCATAAAAAATTTTTCAAAAAAATATGATTTAAAGGAAATTGTTTCTGGTGATTCTATATTTTGTGCAACTGGTATCACGAATAACGAATTAGTGTCAGGAATAAAACTTTATGGAAATGAATTTATTTCTGAGACATTGGTGACGCATAAATCTTCAGGATTAAAAAAAACAATAAAATTAAAACAAAAAATTTGATGATTAGCTTGATTAATTATCTAATTTACAATAAAAAGCAGCTTCCGGTCCCTTCGTCTATCGGTTAGGACACGTGGTTTTCATCCTCGAAAGAGGGGTTCGATTCCCCTAGGGACCGCCAATTTCTATGTTGTTTTATGTTTATTTAATAAAAACTATAAACCGAAAACCATTTAAAACATATGTCGGATACACAAATAATTTACAAAAAAGACTAATTAAGCACAATTCAAATAAGGGCGCTAAAGCAACCAAAGGTTATAAATGGGAATTAATCTTTAAAAAAAGTTTCAATACAAAATCAGCTGCTATGTCATACGAATATAAACTTAAAAAAGATAGAAAGAAAAGATCAAGTATATTAAAAAGTAATTAATGATTGAAAAAACAAAAATAGCATCGATATTACCTTATAAAGAGAACTATACTACATCGAAAGCACAGGCAGCAGCTTTATGGGTATCTGATTTTTATAAATTTTCTAAATTTAAGAAAAATAATTTTATTTTTGGAAATACAGATAAAAAAGATTATTTAACAAAAAACTATATTAATATTCCATTGAAAACCCTCAAATCAAAGTTCTACAGTACAACAAATGAATATTGTGATGAATTTTTGAAAATTAATAAAAAGAAAAAATTTGATATTATTGAAATTCACAACCGTCCTTTGGTTTTAAAATACTTGTATGAAAAAACAAAATCTAATTTTGTTTTATATTTTCATAATGATCCATTGACCATGAAAGGATCAATCTCAATTAAAGAAAGAGAAAATTTGTTAAAAATAAGTGATAAAATTGTATTTATTAGTAAATGGGTAAAAAAACAATTTTTTGAAGGACTTGAGCAAAATGACTCTGATAAAACAGAAATTATTTATCATAGTATTTCAAAACAAAAGAAATTTTTTAAAAAGGAAAAATTTATTACATTTGTTGGTAAATTAAATTATTCTAAAGGCTATGATATATTTCGAGATGCTTTAACGAAAATATTAAATGAATATAAAGATTGGAAAGCATTTTCTATTGGCGATGAATCAAGAGAAAGACCTATATTTAATCATCCTAGACATTTTGAATTAGGATTTTTAACTCATAAAAAAGTTTTAAATTTTTTAAATAAATCTGAAATTGCTGTAGTTCCATCAAGGTGGGAAGAACCTTTTGGAAGAACATCTCTTGAAGCTTCATCCAGGGGATGTGCAACAATTATCTCAAACAGAGGAGGTCTTAAAGAAACTACAGATTACTGCATAATTTTAAAAAAAAATAATTCAAAAAATCTTTTTAAAGAACTTAAAAAACTAATAAACGATAAAAAATTTAGAAAAAAATTACAAAAAGAAAGTTTTATAAATGTTAAGCATTTAACAAAAGATAATTCTATCTTAATTGACAAATTAAGAGTAGAATTACTCAAAAAATATCAACTAAATTATAATAAAAATAAATTAAGAATAATTAATATTTACAATACAGGACAAAAGTCTAATCACAGACTATATAATATTTCTTTAGGTAAAAAATTTACGAATGGTTTTATTAGAAATGGTCATGACGTTCTAGAAATTAGCGATAGAGATTTTATTAGACAAAATAGAATTTTATCTGTTCAAAACACTCAAGAAAAGTTTCAGGAGTTTTTGATAAATACACTTAAAAATTATAATCCAAATTTAATTTTTTTTGGACATTCAAAAAATATTGAAATTGATACAATAAAAACAATGAGGAATCTCAAAAAAGATTTAATTATTTCACAATGGAATGAAGATCCTGTTATGCAATCTTTGAAATATTCATCTGATAACATAAATAATCTTTTAAAATATTCAAATTATGTTGATCATAATTTTATAACAACAGATCCGTCAGTTTTAAAAAAGCAAAAAATAAACACTCAGAATTTTCATTTTTTCTTTGTCCCAGTTGATAAAAATATAGAATGCTTTGAAGTTTACAAATTAAACCCCAAAAAAGATTTGTTTTATGCAATGAGTCACGGTGTTAATAGGGCATATTTAAAAAAAGGTAAAACTGATGAAAGAATTAAATTTTTAAATTCATTAGTCTCTAAGATTAAAAACATAGATTATGACTTTTATGGATATAAAAATAAAGAACCTATTTGGGGAAATAAATTTTACGTATCATTAATCAATTCAAAAATGGGTTTGAATTTAAGTAGAGGAAAACCTACTAAATATTATTCTAGCAATAGAATTGCCTCACTGATGGGAAATGGTTTACTTACTTTTATTGATAAAAAAACACAAATTGATGATTTTTTTAGTAAAAATGAATTAATATTTTATGAGAATTTAAATGATTTGGCAGATAAAATTAAATTTTACAAAAAAAATGACAAGCTCAGACAAAAAATTTCAGCTAGAGGAAGAAAAAAGTATTTTGCTTTATTTAATGAAATTAAAACTTGCAAAAATATTATAAATATATGTACTGAAAATAAGAATAGTTTTTTTCAATGAAAAAAAAAATTATTGCAAAAATTTCAGAAGGTCTTGGAAATCAATTATTTATGTATGCTAATGCATACGCTTTAAGTAAAAAGAATAATTTTGAATTACTTATTGACCCCTACAGCGGTTATTATCAAAAAAAACACATTTATAATTTTTATTTGGATAGATTAAATATTTCATCAAAAAAAGCATATAAAAACTATATATTTTCTAATCAATACAGAAATTTTGTCAAAAAGATTTTACTATTTGTTGATAAATTTAAAATTAATAAAAAATTTGTTTTTGAAAACAAAGATCATAATAAGAAATCTTATTTTTCAGAATTAAACTTTAAAAATACAAATCAGCATTTTTTTTTGGATGGAAATTTTGAGTCTGAAAAATACTTTAAACAATATCGATCTGACATACTTAATGAGTTTAAAATTAAGAATGAAAGTAAATTTTTTGATAATAAATATCTAGATTTAATTAAAAATCAGAATGTTATATCAATTTGTGTTAGACAACATAGATTTTCAGAAAGAGTCACAAATGCTGGAGTACAAAGCAATATATTAAAGTCACAATTATTTGTTGAAAATACAGTCAGTTATATCAAAAAAGCCTTAGATTATTTTAAAGATAAAGTAGAAGATCCCTGTTATTTAGTTTGGAGTAATGATTTTAAAAATTTAAATCAATATTTTGACAATAAAGATTTTATTTTTGTTGAAAACGAAAAAGATAAAGCAATTACTGATTTTTATTTACTTACTCAATGCAAATATTTTATAGTGGGTCCATCAACTTTTCATTGGTGGGGAGCCTGGCTTTCAACTCATGAGGGTAAAGTTTGTGTTAGACCAAAAGATATTAACCCGTCTAATAACATTGATTTTTGGCCAGAAAATTGGGTAAAAATTTGATAGTGAAAATATTCTCAAATTTTACTTTTGATAAAATCAAAATTTAGATTTTTATTTTATTTAATGCATTATTTTTAAATATATTAGCCTCTCTAATATATCTTCTTACCATTTGTGTTGATTTATGACCCGTCATAGCCATTATGCTTCGCTCATCAGCCCCAGCATCCGCAGCTACTGTTGCAAATCCTGACCTTAAACTATGACCAGCAAAATTTTTATTTTCGATTCCTGCTAAATTTAAATATTCTTTCATTAATAAAACTACAGATTGGTCAGTTAATCTTTTATTTGTTAATGATAAACCTTTAGAAAATCTTCTAAAAATTGGTCCAGATTTAATTTTAGTAATTTCTAACCATTTTTTTAAATTATTAACTGGGCAATAAGTTTCATTAGTGAAGTAGGGTAGTCCTTTAATCATCCCTTCACCAAATTGGTCGGTTTTTGACTTTCTGATTGTGATTTTAAGTCCCTCAGGTACAAATTCTAAATCTTCATGATCAATTGAAACAAGTTCAGTTCGTCTAAATCCGCCTCCAAAGCCAATAAGGATAATTGACTTGTCTCTTAGCTTCTTAATTTCCTCAACTTTTTGTTCATCTATTACATTAATGATTGATTTTAAATGATTGATTAATATAGGTTTTTTACCTTTTTGAATACTTCCTTTTACTCTTCTTATTCCCATTAGGTTTTCAACAATGATTGGATGTTTTGTATCTAGATAATGCCCTTTTAGTTTATGGACCATACTAATTGACACTAAACGTCTTCTTAAAGTGCTTATTTTTGAATTTTTTGAAAGGTGCGTAAGGTATAATGAGATTATTTTTGGCTCAGAGGGCAAAGAATTTAAACCGTGCTTTGCACAAAAAGTTCCAAAATCTTTAAAGTCAGATTTATAAGCTCTTAACGTATTATTTGCTTTTGAGCTTTTAAGGTTATTTATAGTTTCCTCCTGAAGGAATTTAAGGTTGGTTGAGAGTTCATTCATATAATTACTATTGATAACAATTAATTATCATTAGTAATATATCAAGAGTTGTCTAATGTCAAATAAAATAATTAGTCATTTTTTAGGGACAATTAATGATATTGCGAGCTCAATAATGATGAAATATAATTTATATATGGGCATAGACGGAGTAATTGAACCGATATATTTCTTAATAACATCTTTTGGTTTTGCAATATTAAGCTTTATTAATTATAGAAAATCTGGAAAAACTCTTGAAACTATTTATCTTTCAATTTTAACTGTTTTCTTTATAGTTTGTTTCATTATTTTAAATTTTTATTAATGAAAGGTACTAAATTTCAATTAAAAGTCTGGAATTACCTTAAAACTATACCAAAAGGCACTGTTAAAACCTATCAACAGGTAGCAATAGCTATAAAAAGCCCTAAATCAGCGCGTGCTGTAGCTAATGCATGTGGAAAAAACCCTTATGCCCCAAAAATACCCTGTCATAGAGTAATTCGGTCCGATGGAGGTCTTGGTGGATACTCAGGTAGAGGTGGAATTAAGACAAAACTGCATTTATTGAGATCTGAAAAAGTTGATATTTAGTGGATAATTTGGCCTATTTTATGGTCAAAAAGACTTGTAAAATCAACGTTTTTTCAATATTTAATCTTATTTAAACATAAATATTAATATTCACCCTTCAGTTGCACTATATATCGAGATATAACAAAATAAAGCACCTCTATGGCCGTTTAAAACATATATTCTATAACTGCATTGCTCTACTTTTCAATGATACCAGGGCTAAATTTAGTATCAATTTTTATAGAATTTTTAAAAATTTTTGTACCCCTACCCACTTATTAAAATAAGAATTTTGAATTTTGTTTTTAATTAGCTAATAAAACCATTGGTATTAAACACTTTTAAATATTATGGTTTATTTTCTTTATTAATATAGCTATTTGTGTCTTTATCCATCTAAGATAATAGTTATTTATTTGATAATTTGTATTAATTTATCTATATATTTGATATTAAAAAATATAATAATAACAATAATTTAATTAAATATATTAAAGTATTACATTATATATTAGTAACTATTTATTTACTATTAATTAGAACGATTAAGCAAATATTCTCTTCTAGAAATATATAGACCACTGAGAACAATGATAAATAGACCTAAATAAGTCCAGTTATCTGGCAATTCATGAAAGAAATAATAACTAATTAGTATATTGGTAATTATCTCTGTATAGCCCAAAGGAGCTAATTTAGAAGCATCAGCGTATTTGAGTGATAATATGAGAAAAAGATGCGCTACAGAGGCTATAAGGCCGATTAAAGCCATTAAAATCCACTGATTTGACGTAGGATTAACCCAAACAGAGGGCATAAATAGGCTAATTATAATGGTTCCTATTAAACCAGATAATAAAAGGGTTAAAAGAGGATTGTCAGAGGTACTGAGCTTCCTCGTGATAATAAGATAAAACCCATAGCAAATTCCATTACCTAAAGCAGCCATGGTAGCTAAATTAAGTTCTATAAAGCCAGGTCTGATTACAATTAAAGTTCCAATAAATCCTAATGATACAGCAGTCCACCTCTTCACCCCTACTTTCTCATTTAAAAAAAATGGAGATAAGGCTGTAACACAAATTGGAGCAACAAAAGCTAAGGTTAAGGCTTTAGGAAGTGAAATTTCCGATATTGCATAAAAAAATAAATAAGTAGAAAAAACAAAAATTAATCCTCTAATTAATTGAAGGGCTGGTTTTTTTGTCCAAACTAATGAATGTCTATAAAAGATAAGCATTAGCGATAAAGTAAAGACTACAGTAAAAAAATATCTCGCCCATGTTATCTGTAAAACATCCATAGATGAGCTTAAATATTTAGCAAAAGCATCCATTACAGGAACAATCATCCAAGCAGATGCATTTAAAATTATAGCCTTCATAAAAGAAGGATATCTCTTAATAGAAGTATTTTAAAGCAAAGAATAATGTAATCGGAATAGTGAATAAGGACATGATTGTAGATACTACAATTGTGCTAGATATATTATCTACAATTTCTTTAGGAGAATACATGTGCGCAATCAAATAACACAAAATTGCACTAGGCATACAAGACTGAATTAACAGAACACCTGCTGGTATACCAGATAAATTAAAAAATTTTATAACAGCAAATCCTATAACGGGACCTAATATTACTCTTCCAAAAGAAGTTATTAATGCATCTTTAAAAGAAAATACTTTCATTTGTGTAAGAGCAACACCTAGCGACATAAGGATCATTACAATCATTCCATAAGCTAAAAGCATTACAGTATTTAATACAAATTGAGGAAATGGAATTTCAAAATACAAAAAGAGTACTGTTATTAAAATTGCATAAAATGATGGACTTTTTAATATTGTTTTAAAATCAAAGGCTCTTTTTGCTAAAAAAATATTTAATGTAAAGTGGAGTAAAACAATAAGAGATGAAATTGCGGCTGCTATACCCATTCCTAATTCACCATAGGCAAATAAACAAATTGGAATACCCATATTTCCAGTATTCGGTAAGATAAAAGTTGGTAATTCACGAATATAATCTTTCTTCATAAGAACAAGAAAAATTAAACCTACAATCCCAAATAATGTTAATAAGATAATCGCGTAACCAAAATATTCACTAAATAACTCAAATGTTACTCCACCTGCAGTAATAGCAAAAATAACGAGAGCTGGAGTTCCAAAATTACCAGCGTATGTAGTTATAAATGATGTATCAAAATTGGGATTTTTTTTACCCAAATGATATCCAAGACCTACTATTAGGAATACTGGAAATAAAACTTCAAAAAGTTTTAAATAAATTTCCATTAACCAAGCAATCTAATTAATGTTGGTGTTTTTAAAATATTTTTATTTTTTTTGAAAATAGACAAACAATTATGAATATTAGTTTCAGTTGTTTTATGAGTTATAATAACTATTGTTGCCTTATTGTTTTTCTTATCAGGTGTCTGGATTAACCTTTTAACTGAAATTTTGTATTTAGCTAAACGATTAGTTATTTCAGATAATACACCAGGCTTATCTTTTACTTCAAATCTTAAATATAATGAATTTACATAATTATTTACATTATATGGCTTTAAAGATTTAAGCTTAGAAACACTAACACCGAAAGGTTTTTTTATATTTCCACGCAAAATTGATAATAAATCAGAAAGTAATGATGAAGAAGTAGGACCTGGACCAGCTCCCTCCCCTTGCAATACACTTTCTCCAACAGGTTTACCTTGCAGAATTACTGCATTCATTACACCGTTAACATTACCAATATAAGATTTTTTACTAACCAAACATGGATGGACTGTTTCAAAAAAGATGATTATTCTTTAATTCAGAAATTCCCAACAGCTTTATTCTTAAATCTAATTGATTTGCAATTTTAATATCTTTTAATTCAATTTTTTCTATTCCTTCCATTAAACATTTATGTTTTGAAATTTTACTGTTAAAGGCTAAAGCAGACAAAATTCTAACTTTTGCAAATGCGTCAAAACCATTTAAGTCTAATTTAGGATTACCAGGTTCAGCATAACCAAGTATCTGTGCTTTTTTTAGAACGTCAGCAAAATTTTCATTTGAATTTTCCATTTCGGATAAAATATAATTTGAGGTTCCATTCAGAATTCCATAAACCTTTGATATTTTATTTGTTGCTAATCCTTCTTTAATAGATCTTAATATCGGGATACCACCAGCAACTGATGCTTCAAATTCCAAATTAACTTTATTTTTTTCTGCAAGTTTTGCTAACTCATTACCGTGTTTTGATATTAAAGCTTTATTAGGTGTAATAACATGGATTTTACTTTTTAAAGCAGTTTCTACAACTTTTTTAGAAATTCCATCTGATAAACCTATAGCTTCATACAATATATCAATGTTATTTTTTTTAAAAATTTCTAAAGGATTTTTGTAAAATATTTTTTTATTAACTTTAAATTTTCGTTTTTTATTAATACTTCTTGCAGATACAGCAATTACATTTATTTTCTTACTTGTTTTAAGCTCAATATCTTTCTTTTTTGTATTTAGTTCGTTTAGCAAATAATTGCCAACCTGACCAAGTCCTACTACTGCAATATTAATTAATTTACTCATTTACTTATATCCGGATATTTACTTTTTTTTGTATAGTCATCTATATAAATCTTATATTCTTCTAACGTCATTGACGTTATATCGTTTGCCTTTTTTAGTATTTTATTTATTTTTTTTTGATTATTTTTATTTTCAATAGAATTTTCTGTCCAATATTGAGAATCTTTGTTTAAAGAACAATTGGCTAATATTAATGAAAAAAAAATTATTATAAATCTTCTCATTTTAAACCAGTCCTTTCTGGAAAATTAAATTTATTATTTAAATTTTGTACAGCTTGACCTGCTCCACCCTTAATCAAATTATCAATAGCAGATAGAATGATTATTTTATTACTATATTTAGATTTGCACACAGAAATATAACAGTTATTAGTATTTATTACTTCATTGGTGCTTAACAAAGAGTCCGGCTTTAATATTTTTACAAAACTCTCATTTTTATAAAAATTAGTTAATGTTTTTAATACTTTAGCTTGTGAAATATTATTTTCTAAATCAACATATATAGTACTCAAAATTCCTCTGAACATTGGTGATAAGTGAGGAGTAAAACTAAATTGAAATTTTTTCTTAGTAAATTTTCTTAACATTTGATTTATTTCAGAATTGTGACGATGATAACCAACTCCATAGGCACTTAAAGATTCATATAGATTTTTATCTTTATACTTTTTGTGAACTCCTCTACCAGCACCTGAATATCCAGATTTTGAATCAATTATAATATTATTTAATTTAATTAAATTTTTCTTAAATAAAGGAAATAGAGGAAGTAATATTGATGTTGGATAACATCCTGGGCATGAAATAATATTATGTTTTTTAATCTCTTTTCTATTAATTTCAGGAAGTAAATAAATACTTTTTTTTATTAAATTAGTTGCTCGATGTTTTTGTTTATACCACTTTAAATAATCAGAAGCTTTTTCTAATCTAAAATCTGCAGCAAGATCTATTAGAGTATGATTTTTACTTAAATGTTTAGATATATCCTGTGCTTCCCCATTTGGAAGTGCTGTAAAAATAACATGAACGTCTTTTAATAATTTTTTATTAAATTTTAAAATTTTTGGTAATTTATATTTAGATAAAGATTTATCGTAAAATTTGACGTGTTTACCGACAGAAGAGTTTCCACAAAGGTATTTAATATTAATATATTTGTGTTTAACTAATAATTTAATTAATTGAACACCAATATATCCAGTTGATCCAGCAACTAATGCGTTAAGCTTAGGCATTTTTTATTATAACAGTTAAAAATTAAAAAAAAATTATCTTTTAGAGAATTGGAAGCTTCTTCTAGCTTTTCTTCTACCAGGTTTTTTTCTTTCAACTGCCCTTGAGTCTCTGGTAGTAAGTTTCTCTGTTTTTAAGGTGGCTTTTAGATTTTCATCAAATAATACTAAAGCTTTTGAAATACCGTGAACCATAGCCCCTGCTTGGCCTGTAGGTCCTCCTCCTTTTACACTGCATCTTACATCATAATCAGTAGCCTGATTAATAATCTCAAAAGGTCTTGTAATTTGCATTTTATGAGTTTCGTCGGCAAAATAATCACTAAATAATTTACCATTTACATAAATTTTGCCAGAACCTTTTTTTAACCAAACTTTTGCAATTGATGTTTTTCTTCTACCAGTGGCGTATTTACTATCTTTAAAATCTAATTTTAATTTTGGAGATTTTGATGCTGATTGAGTATTTTCCATCTTAGTTTCTAGCTATATTTTTACTGTTTAATTTATCTAACTCTATTACAGTCGGATTTTGTGCTGAATGCGGGTGTTCATTTCCTGCATAAATTTTTAATTTTGTTAATTGTTTTCTACCCAATACTCCACCAGGTAACATTCTTTTAACTGCCATTTTTAAAGTTTCTCCGGGTTTTTTTTCATGAAGTTTCTCAGGTGTTGTAACTTTAATTCCACCTGGATGACCAGTGTGTCTGTAATATTTTTTATCTTGAAATTTTTTTCCAGTAAATTTTGCTTGTTCAATATTTTTAACAACAACAAAGTCACCATCATCCATATGAGGTGTGTATGTAGTTTTGTTCTTGCCTCTTATGATATTGGAAACAACAGTTGCTAATCTTCCAACTACTGCATTCTTCGCGTCTATTTCATACCAAGATGAATTTAATTGGTCTTTTTTAGTGAATTTTGTCATTGTGCGAGGATTAATACTATTAATAATTACAAAGTCAATTTTATATTTAGCTTGAAATATGTAGCTAATATGCTAGAAATAAGTCGCCGATTTGATCCTATTGCGGGCTTATAACTGCTAAAAAGGAAATTTCATAAAATTAATAAAATCGGTAGGCATTTGAACTGTATTGTGCGCCTAACATAATGTTGAAGCACTAAAAAAGGAGTAAAATGACTAAAAAAAGAAATAACCCTGAAACTATTGCTATACATGGTGGTGACTATAGAAGTGATCCAGCAACGAACGCAGTAGCAGTTCCAATTTATAGAACAACATCATACCAATTTAACAACACAGAGCATGCTGCTAATCTTTTTGCTCTTAAAGAATTTGGTAACATATACACTCGTATAATGAACCCTACAAATGATGTCCTGGAAAAAAGAGTTGCCGCTCTTGAAGGAGGTCTGTCATGTGTAACTGTATCTTCAGGTCAAACCGCGTCAACGTTTGCTGTATTAAATGTAGCCCAAGCCGGTGATAATATAGTAAGCTCAACCGATCTTTATGGTGGGACAGTATCTTTATTCACACATACGCTTAGTAAACTTGGTATAGAGATAAGATATGCAGATCCAAGAAATCCTGAAAATTTTGAAAAGCTAATAGATGATAAAACTAGAGCTTTTTATGGTGAAACTCTTCCTAATCCATATTTAAGAGTCTTTCCAATCAAGGAAGTTTCCGACATTGGAAGAAAATATAATATACCATTAATCATGGATAACACAGCTGCACCAGTAATATGCAAACCGATTGAACACGGAGCTGCAGTAGTAATTCACTCACTTACAAAATATATAGGTGGGCATGGTACAGCAGTTGCAGGAAGTATAGTTGATAGTGGTAACTTTGATTGGACAGCAGATCCTAAAAGACAACCATTATTTAACGAACCAGATGCAAGTTATGGTGGTGTTGTTTGGGGAAAAGCTGTACCGGAATTAACTGGTGCTAATGTCCCATTCGCTGTGAGAGCAAGAGTTTGTTTATTGAGAGACTTGGGATCAGCTCTGGCTCCAGATAATGCTTTTGCAATAATTCAAGGACTTGAAACGGTTGCTTTAAGAATGAGACAACATTGCGCTAACGCCGAGTATGTTGTTGATTTTCTTAAAAAACATAAAGAAGTTACAAAAGTTATTTACTCTACAGAGCACGATAAACCCATTGCCGATAGAGCAAAAAAATATCTTAAAGGTGGAAATGGACCAATGATTGGTATCGAGCTTAAAGGTGGAATTGAAGCTGGTAAAAAATTTATCGAGTCTTTAAAAATGTTCTATCACGTAGCTAATATTGGTGATGCTAGAAGCTTAGCAATTCATCCAGCAAGTACAACTCATAGTCAATTAAATGAGAAAGAACTTGCTGCATCAGGTGTTACCCAAAGTTATGTAAGACTTTGTATCGGTATTGAACACATCGATGATATTATTGAGGATCTTGATCAAGCATTGAATAAATCTTCAAAGGGTAATTTAAAAGCTGTAAGCTAATTTGAGGATTTGATGTCTACCAACAGAAACTAATAAATATCCTCTTTATATTTTGTGATATAAAGAAAATACAATGTTGAAAGTATTATTAAAATAGAATTTATCTGGTGTAGAGATGCATAGAGCATTTTTACTCCAGATAAAATAGTAAGAACTCCCAAAAAAATTTGAAAAAGTAAACTAATTCCAATTATAAAAATTGGAATTCTCAAATTCACATTTCCTTTTTTTAACACAAAATAAAGCATGTAAAAATATATCATGACAATTAAATAAGCTAAATTCCTATGAATAAATTGAACAAGTGATTGATCATCAAATACTTTGAGACTAAAAAAATCAATGATCATACTGTCATCAGGAAAGTATGATGAACCCATTAAAGGCCATGTATTATAAATTTTTCCTGCATCCATACCAGAAACAAATGCTCCAATTATTAATTGTAAAAATAATAATAAAAGAAAGAATTTAATTAGGTTTAATTTAATATTAATTTGAATAATTTTTATATTTGTTAGTTTTAAAAACTTCCAGAAAACTAAAGATAAAATAATAAAAGCAATAAATAAATGTAGCGATAATCTATAATGACTAACATCAACTCTATCAACTAAACCACTTGAAACCATGTACCATCCAATAAATCCTTGAAAACACACTAAGAAAAAAATAATTGAATATTCTCTTAAAATCCAAAAGCCATGCTTAATTGTAAAATAAATCATTGGCAAAAGAACAGTTAG
>CACEEJ010000025.1 GCA_902558545.1 uncultured Pelagibacteraceae bacterium
AAACATATTTAAAAAAAAACAATTTGGAAAAAGAAAATTTTGTAAGAATTGATAGTATTGCAGTAAAATACTCAATTAACGAAATCTTAAGCTATAATTTAAGTTCGATTTTTAAAGCTATGATATATGGTATTACAAAAAATATTTTTACTCCAACCTTTTTAGATATGACATATTGGTTTAATTGGGAAAAAACCTCATTTTCCGCAACAAAAGGTAAAAGCTTTTTGGAACAATCTAAAAATTTTTTATTAGAAAATAAGGAAAATAATTTTTTTATTTTTTTTATTGTGACTTTTTGTGTTTTATTAGTTTCAAGAATGTTAGAATTTTATGGATTTTTAAGTTACTTTAAAAAAGATGTTATGCTCAGTATTTATTTTTTGTTAATTATATCATATTTTTTAATTTTAATAGGTCCTATAGGACATGCAAAATATAGAATTCCATTTGAGTTTATTTTTTCAGTATACCTTTCTATAACTATAAAAAAAATTTTGATTTTTGGAGAAAGATTTTTTAAAAAGTAATCTTTTATGAAAAGAAAAAGTGCACTTATATTTGGAGCTTCAGGACAAGATGGATCTTATTTAGCTGAATTATTGTTAAAAAAAAAATATATTGTGCATGGTGTTAAAAGAAGAGCATCTAACCTAAATGTATCAATAAATAACGATATTTATCAAAATAGATATAAAAAAAATAAAAATTTTATAGTTCATTATGGAGATATTTCTGACTCGGCATCTGTTTATAAAATTATAGATAAGACAAAGCCTGATGAAATTTACAATTTAGCTGCTCAATCACATGTGGCTTTTTCATTTGAAGTGCCAGAGTATACAGCTAATGCTAATGCGCTAGGTGCTTTAAGAATTGTAGAGTCAATAAAATTACATAATTTAATAAAAAAAACAAAATTTTACCAAGCTGGCTCTTCAGAGATTTTTGGAAGAGTTCAAGATTCTCCTCAAAATGAAAATACACCATTTTATCCTTTAAGCCCTTATGCGGTTGCAAAGCTATACGCACATTGGATAACTAAAAATTATAGAGAAACTTATGGTATTTTTGGCTCAAATGGTATTTTATTTAATCATGAAAGTCCAAGGAGAGGAGTTACATTTGTAACAAGAAAAATTATTTCTGGATTATGCAAAATTAAAGAAAAAAAACAAAAAAAATTATATTTAGGAAATTTAAATTCAAAAAGAGATTGGGGGCATGCTAGAGATTATTGTTTTGCAATGTGGAAAATTCTTCAACAAAAAAAACCTGATGATTTTGTTATTGCAACTGGTATTCAATACTCAATTAAACAATTTATCAATAAAGTTGCAAAAAAATTGAATATGAAAATATATTGGAAAGGTAAAGGAATTAAAGAAAAAGGTTATGATAAAAATGGAAATATTATTATTGAGTGTCACAAAAATTATTTTAGACCTCTAGATGTAAACACGTTATTAGGCGATAGTAAGAAAGCAAGAAAACTACTAAAATGGAAACCAAAAACTCACATAGACTCATTAATCGATGAAATGATTCGGGCAGAGTATAAGTACTTGAATGAAGACAAATAAAAAACTATTCTTTGTTAACAATAAAAAAAATTAAATATCTTTAAATTTTTAGTTATAACTTAATTATGAAAAATATAATTGTGGTAACAGGAGGCTGTGGATTTGTTGGTAGTAATTTAATTGATTATTTACTCTTAAAAACCAAATTTAAAATTATAAGTATCGATGATTATTCGTCAGGTAGTAAGAAAAATCATATCAAAAATAAAAGAATTAAGTATATAAACTCTCATACAAAAAATATTTCAAAAGTTTTAAATAATCAAAAAAAAAATATTAATTCAATTTTTCATTTTGGTGAATTTTCAAGAATTTATCAAAGCTTTATACATATGAATAAATGCATTCAATCAAATACAATTGGTACTAATGAGGTATTTAGTTTTTGTTTAAAAAATAACATAAAGCTCATTTATTCAGCAACATCAGCATCATTAGGAAACAAAGGTAAAGATAAAAATCTATCTCCTTATGCATTTACTAAGTCAAAAAATATAGAATTTTTAGAAAATTTAAAAAAGTGGTTTAATTTTAAGTGTGAAATAATTTTTTTTTATAATGTTTATGGACCAAGACAAATTTCAAAAGGCAATATGGCAACAGTTATTGGAATATTTGAAAATTGCTTTAAATCGAATAAACCTTTACCTGTAGTTAGGCCAGGTACTCAATCTAGAAGATTTACTCATATTTATGACACAGTGGAAATTTGTTATAAAGCATGGATATATAATAAGAATAGACATTACAGTATATCAAATAGAAAAAGTTATACTATTTTAGAAGCCGCAAAATTATTTAAACGTAAAATTGTTTATTTACCACCAAGAAAAGGTGAGAGGTATGCATCAGCTTTAGCGAGCATGAGTCCTACTAACAAAGTATATAAGAATTTCGGAAAAATAAGTCTTAAGAATTACGTGAGTAATTTTATTGAAAAATATAGATAAAAATACAATTAATTTACCAAATCAATGTTTACATTATTAGTTTTTTAAGTATAACTCTTCACGCCGGTGATTATTGCAAAGGTGTTATACCCGATCCCATTCCGAACTCGGAAGTCAAGCCCTTTAGCGCCGATGGTACTTTGTCTTAAGACATGGAAGAGTAGGTCATCGCCGGCTAATTTAAATATTATGAAAATTAAAAGTTCTTTAAAATCAATAAAAAAAAGAGACCTTAACTCTAAACTTGTTCGAAGAAGGGGAAGAGTCTACGTTATTAATAAAACAAACCCAAAATTTAAAGCAAGACAGAAGTGAATTTTATGGACAATGAAAACCATAAAAACACATGGAATACTTTCACAAAATTTGTTCTGTGGGGAACTGTCGCTGTAATATGTGTTTTGGTATTAATGGCGATATTCTTATTGTAAGGTTCCGAAATGAGGATCGGATCTATAAAAGAAAATCAGAAACTTGAAAAAAGAATAGCCATAACTCCTGAGCTAGTTAAAAAATATATTTCTATAGGATTTGAAGTAACTTTAATTGAAAATTATGGATCTCATCTTGGAATTAGAGACGAGCAGTTTATAGAAATGGGTGTTAAAATTTCAAAGGACGAGTCGGAAATTTTAAGTTCTTCAGATATAATTGTTCAGCTTAGAATGTTAACTGAAGATAAAATCTCAAACATGAAAGAAAACCAGGTATTAATAGGAGTTTTGAATCCTTACGAAAATAAAGAACAATTGGAAAACTTAGCTAAAAAAAAGATCAATCCGTTTTCATTAGAATTACTTCCAAGAATTACAAGAGCTCAATCTATGGATATATTATCCTCACAAGCAAACCTTGCTGGATATAAAGCAGTTATAGAATCTTTTGCAAATTTTGAAAAAGCAATACCAATGATGATGACAGCAGCTGGTACTGTTCCAGCAGCAAAAATTTTAGTAGTTGGCGCAGGTGTTGCTGGGCTACAAGCAATTGCTACTGCTAAGAGGATGGGTGCTATAGTTTTTGCTACTGATGTGAGAATGGCGTCAAAAGAACAGGTTGAAAGTTTAGGAGGTAAATTTTTAACTGTAGAAGGTTCAGAAAATTTAGAAACCGAAGGTGGTTATGCAAAAGAAGCTTCAGATGATTTTAAACAAAAGCAAGAAGAACTTTTATCTGAAACTTTAAAAAAAATTGACATAGTAATTTGCACAGCCTTGATACCAGGTAAAAAGTCTCCTTTGATAATTAAAGATAATATGGTTAAAAGTATGCAAGCAGGATCAGTCATTTATGATTTAGCAGCAATTCAAGGAGGAAACACTGCATTTACAGAAGTGGATAAAATCATTGAAAAATATGGGGTAAAAATTATGGGTGAGAGTAATATTTTGAACAAGTTACCTATTTCCGCTTCAAATTTGTATTCTAAAAATGTCTTTAATTTTGTTGATAATTTAATCGACAAGGAGAATAAAAAAATAAATATTAATCTAGCAGATGAAATTATAGAAAAAACATTAATAAAATAATTATGGAAATAGATCCTTTAATATTCAGATTAAGCATATTCATTCTTTCTATATTTGTAGGGTATTATGTTGTATGGAGTGTTACACCGTCATTACATACGCCTTTAATGTCTGTAACTAATGCAATTTCCTCTGTCATTATTGTCGGAGCCATAATTGCAGGTTTATCAGGAAATTCTGTTAGTGTTTTTAATAATTCAAGTATTTTTGGTTTTTTAGCTATAGCTTTAGCCGCAATCAATATTTTTGGAGGTTTTCTTGTAACTCAAAGAATGTTGGCAATGTATAAAAAAAAGAAAAAGGATAAGAAATAATGATATCTGCAAATTTATCTGCAATTTTTTATTTAGTCTCAGGCGTATTATTTATTCTTGCTTTAAGAGGTCTTTCCTCACCCGAGACATCTAGACAAGGAAATTTTTTTGGTATTTTAGGAATGGTTATTGCGATAACGGTGACATTTCTATCAACAGGTAATTTTTCTTCTGGATTTATATTTGTAATAATATTTATTTTAGCAGGTGGATCAATAGGAGCATTTATTGCTTATAGAATACCAATGACTGCTATGCCAGAATTAGTAGCTGGATTTCATAGTTTAGTTGGATTAGCTGCAGTTTTCGTTGCAATTTCTGCTTTTTTAAATCCTGAGGCATTTAACTTAGGTACTCCAGGAAATATAAAACTTGGTAGTTTGATCGAAATGTCTATTGGCGCTGCAGTAGGAGCCATAACATTCTCAGGGTCAGTAATTGCTTTTTTAAAATTACAGGGAGTTATGTCTGGATCTCCAATTACATTTAAAGGCCAACACCCTCTAAATGCAATTATATTGATCTCAATAATTGTCTTAATTTATTTGTTATGCTCAACACAATCATCTAATTTGTTTTGGATACTTTTAGCTACTTCTTTTTTGATTGGTTTTCTTTTAATTATACCAATTGGAGGAGCAGATATGCCTGTCGTAATTTCCATGCTTAACTCATACTCAGGTTGGGCTGCTGCAGGTATTGGTTTTACTTTAGAAAATACAGCGTTAATTATAACAGGAGCGCTTGTTGGATCATCTGGTGCAATTTTATCATACATAATGTGTAAAGGAATGAATCGTTCATTTTTTAATGTTATTTTAGGAGGGTTTGGAGCAAAAGAAGATGCTACATCCAATTCATCTAAAGAACAAAAACCAGTCAAAAGTGGTAACGCAGATGATGCAGCCTTTTTAATGAAAAATGCCTCATCAGTCATAATTGTTCCTGGCTATGGAATGGCAGTTGCTCAAGCTCAACACGCTTTAAGAGAAATGGTAGATACACTTAAGAAAAATGATATTAAAGTTTCTTATGCAATTCACCCTGTTGCAGGAAGAATGCCTGGTCATATGAATGTTTTATTAGCAGAAGCAAATGTGCCTTACGATGAGGTTTTCGAATTAGAAGAGATTAACAACGATTTTGCAAATGCAGATGTTGCATTTGTCATAGGGGCAAATGATGTAACAAATCCTGTAGCAAAAACAGATCCTCAAAGTCCAATTTATGGTATGCCAGTGTTGGATGTGGAGAAATGTAAGTCTGTTCTATTTGTTAAACGTAGTCTATCACCAGGATATGCGGGAATAGATAATGATTTATTTTATAAAGAGAATACCTTAATGCTATTTGCTGATGCAAAAAAGATGACTGAAGACATCACTAAAAATCTTTAGGCAAGAAATGAGAACAAAAATTTATTGTGATATTGCTGACTTAAGTTCTATTAAAAAATTTAATAAAAAAAAAATTGTTAAAGGATTTACTACTAATCCAAGTTTAATGAGAAAAGCTGGTGCAAAAAACTATAAAGAATATTCTCAAAAAATTTTAAATATTTCAAAAAAAAAACCTGTTTCTCTTGAGGTATTTGGAGATGATTATTTGACTATGAAAAATCAAGCTTTACAGATTAAAGAATGGGGCAAGAATGTTTATGTAAAAATACCAGTCACAAATTCCAAAAAAATTTTTATGGGTAAATTAATTAAGGAATTAAATAATCAAAAAATAAAACTTAACATAACCGCAGTATATAGTTCAAACCAAACTAAAAAAATATTAGAAAAAATTAATAAAAGTAGTAAAGTTATAATCTCAATATTTGCAGGAAGAGCCGGGGATGTGGGTAAAGATCCTGTGCCAGAATTTAAGAAAAGTTTACAAATGGCAAAAAAATTTAAAAATGTAGAAATATTATGGGCAAGTGTAAGAGAGCCTTATAATTTTACCCAAGCTAAACAGCTTGGCTGTCATATAGTTACAGTTCCACCAAGTATAATTGAAAAAATCGAAAAATTTGGAAAAAGTTTTGCAAATTTAACTAACGAGACTGTTAAAGGCTTTTTAAAAGATAGTAAAAAATCAAAATTCAAAATTTAATCATGAACAGAGAGGAAAACAAAAGTTCAAATAAAAGTTTTGGAATTATTTTTTCAATAGTATTTCTTATAATAGCACTATATCCTATTCTGCATAATGACAATCTAAGAATTTGGTCAATTATTATTTCACTAATTTTTTTAATTTTAGGCTTATTAAATTCTAAAATTTTATCACCTTTAAATAATGCTTGGTTCAAGTTTGGTGTTTTTTTAGGAAAGTTCATTTCTCCACTAGTAATGGGAGTTATATTTTTTCTTGTAGTCACACCAACGGGACTTATAATGAGAATATTAGGAAAAGATTTATTGAATTTAAAATATAATAAAAAAAAGTCATATTGGATTCAGAAAAGTAATCAAAAAAGTAAAATGAAAAATCAATTTTAAATGAGTTTTATTAGAGAATTTTGGGAATTTTTAAAGTATCGAAAAAAATATTGGTTATTTCCAATAATTATAGTTCTAGTATTATTTGGCGGACTAATCATTTTAAGCCAAGGTTCAGCGGTCGCTCCATTTATTTATACTATATTTTAATGTGACTTCTATATTAGGAATTTCAGCATTTTATCACGATAGCGCAGCATGTATACTTATTGATGGACAAATAGTTGCAGCAGCACAGGAGGAAAGGTTTACTAGAAAAAAGCACGACCCAAATTATCCGTATAATGCTATTGAATTTGTACTAAATTATTCAAATTTAAAATTAAGCGATGTCGATAAAATAGTTTTTTTTGAAAAACCTTTTTTAAAATTTGAAAGATTATTAGAAACTTATGTAGCATTTGCACCAAGAGGTTTTTTATCTTTTTCAAAAGCAATGCCACTATGGATTAAAGAAAAACTTTTTCAAAAAAATTTTTTATTTAATAAACTTAAAACTCATGACAAAAATTTTAAATCTGATGATAATATTTTTTTTTCTGATCATCATTTAAGTCACGCAGCTAGTGCTTTTTTCCCTTCACCATTTGAAGAAGCAATAGTGTTAACAGCTGACGGAGTAGGTGAGTGGGCCACAACCACAGTAGCAATTGGATGCTTAAATAATTTAGAAATCAAAAAAGAAATTCACTTCCCACATTCTCTTGGTCTTCTTTATTCTGCTTTTACTTATTATACAGGTTTTAAAGTAAATAGTGGTGAATATAAATTAATGGGACTTGCACCATATGGAAATCCAATTTTCGTGGATAAAATTAAAAAATTAATTGATATAAAAGAGGACGGTACATTTAGGCTGGATCAATCTTTTTTTAATTATGCTACAGGATTGACGATGACTAATCAAAAATTTAATAATTTATTTGGCAATTTACCTCGTGATCCTATTAAAAATAAAATTACGCAGTTTCACATGGATATTGCCGCATCTATACAAAATGTAACAGAGGAAATAATGATAAAGATAGCAAATGCATTACGTAAAGAATTTAAAATTAAAAATCTTTGTCTTGCTGGTGGTGTAGCTTTAAATTGTGTAGCTAACGGTAAAATATTGAAAGAAAAAATTTTTGATAATATTTGGATCCAACCCGCAGCAGGTGATGCTGGAGGTTCATTAGGTGCTGCTTTAGCTCTATGGCATGTTGAATATGGAAATAAAAGAAAAATAAATCCAAATGACTCTATGAAAGGTTCTTATTTAGGCCCTGAATTTTCACAAGAAATAATTGAAAAACAATTAAAATTAGAAGGGGCAAAATTTGAAACTTTTGAATATGAGGAACTAATTGAGAAAACCTCAGAATTTTTAATAAGCGGTAGTGCGATAGGTTGGTTTCAAGGAAAGATGGAGTTTGGTCCTAGAGCTTTAGGTGGTAGATCAATTTTAGGAGATCCAAGGTCTGAAAAGATGCAAAAAAATCTAAATTTAAAAGTAAAATTTAGAGAGAGTTTTAGACCTTTTGCACCTTCAATTCTAAAAGAGGATTTATCAAAATGGTTTGATCTAGATGCTGAAAGTCCTTACATGCTTTTGGTAACAGATATCTCAAAGGATAAAAAAATTGAAATGACTGAAGAAGAGCATAAACTTTTTGGAATCGAAAAATTAAATATTAAAAGATCAAAAATTCCAGCAGTAACTCATGTAGATTATACCGCAAGAATACAAACAGTGGATAAAAATACAAATCATATTTATTATGATCTAATATCTAAATTTAAAGAAAAAACTGGATGCCCAGTTTTGGTTAACACTTCATTTAATATTAGGGGAGAGCCAATTGTAAATACTCCTATTGAAGCATTTAATTGTTTTATGGGAACAGATTTAGATTATTTAGTAATTGGCAATTGTATTTTGGATAAAAAAAAACAAAACCAAAGCTTGAGAAAAGATTATAGAAAAAATTTTGAGCTAGATTAATTGGTTGCGGGGGACGGATTTGAACCGCCGACCTTCAGGTTATGAGCCTGACGAGCTACCAGACTGCTCCACCCCGCGGTATTTTTAAATTCTGTTTTTAAGTTTATTTAATTTTTTAACTCTTTTAATATTTTCTTGAAGAATTCTCTTTTTCTTCTCTGACGGCTTTTCATAAGTATTTTTTAGTTTAATTACTTTGAAAAAACCATCTCTTTGGAGCTTTCTTTTTAAAACTCTCAAAGCTTGTTCAACATTATTATCTTTTACTTCTATTTTAATAACAACCTCCAAAAAAATGGTTTGATATCACTTTTATAAATTTATGTCCATTTATTTTATTCATTATATGTTCGCTTGATTGGCTTTAAGTTGTTTTTCTTTTTCTTTTTTTTCTCTTTTAATTCTTCTTTCTGCTTTTTCAATCGCTTCAATTAAATCTTTTTGGGTAAATAGGTTTAATGCTACCGGATCTTTAGGATTTAAATTATTGTAGTTCCAATAACTTTTATTTCTAATTGATGTTACAGAATTCTTTGTGATTCCAACCAGTTTAGCTATTTGTGAATCTTTAAGAATGTTATGTTGTTTAATAAGCCATAAAGCCGAGTCGGGTTTATCTTGTCTTTTTGAAAGAGGGATATATTTTTTTATCTTTTTTTCGTTATTTGAAATTTCAATATCACTACTTTTTATTTGCAATGGTCTATTATGATCTTTAGATGATAGCTCAATTTCTTCTCTTGAAAGTTGTCCAGATATAATTGGATTGTAAGCTTTAATGCCTTTAGCAACCTCGCCATCAGCAATTCCTTGAATTTCAACTTCGTGCAATTTACAAAAATCGGCAATTTGCTTAAAAGTAAGAGTAGTGTTTTCCACTAACCATACGGCTGTAGCCATTGGCATTAAGGGTGCAGCATTCGACATTTAGCTTTTCTTTTCTGATTTAAAATTCTGAAATTTTTTGTTAAATTTACTTATTCTACCTTTATCCATTAATTTTTGCTTTCCTCCAGTCCAAGCCGCATGAGATTTAGGATCTATCTCTAATTTTAATACATCTCCTTCTTTTCCCCAAGTTGATCTTGTTTCAAATTGAGTACCATCAGTCATTTCAACTTTTATAGAGTGGTAGTTTGGGTGAATGTCATTTTTCATATCGAGACTTATAGCAAAAGAAATTTAGAACACAATTAAAAGTTCTTTAAATTTTTTAGCATTTTATCATAAATTGCACCACTTGATGCTCGAATATCTATATTATTTTGATCGAATTTATCTAAATCATTAATTATTCCACCTGCCTCCTCTACCAACAAGGCTCCTGCTGCCACGTCCCAAATATTAATTTTATTATGAAAAAAACCATCTAATCTTCCTGAGGCCACATAAGCCAAGTCTAACGCTGCACATCCGCTGTATCTCATATTTAAATTACTGAATTTGACTCCTTCATGATTGCTTGAAAACAAACATTCATCTATTAAACTTTTTTTTGACACTCGTAATCTTTGATTATTTAGATATGCTCCTTTATTTTTTTCTGCATAAAACATTTCATCCTTAATAGGATCATAAATCAAGCCACTAATTATCTTTTTTTTAGACTCAAGAGCTATACAAATTGCAAAATGAGGAATGCCGTGGAGAAAATTTGTTGTACCATCTATTGGATCGATAATCCAAATATTATCTTTATCTTTATTTTTAATTGAACCAATTTCTTCTGATAAAAAAGAGTAATTTTTTTTTGTTTTAGAAAGTTCTTCAATTAGAATTTTTTCTACATGTTTATCAGTTCTTGTAACAAAATCCCTGGGTCCTTTTTTAGATACTTGAAGTTTCTCAACTTCTCCAAAATCTCTTATCGCAGACTTTGAAGCTTTTTCAGCTGCTTTGATCATAATGTTTAAATTTGAGGATATAGAGATCATTTTAGATTTTTTTAATGTATTCTAAATTTCTAGTATCAACTACGATTTCATCACCTGCTTCAATAAAAGGAGGAACTTGAATGTTTAGACCATTATCAAGGGTTGCTGGTTTATAAGATGATGACACAGTTTGTCCTTTAAGAGCCGCATCAGTAGTTTCAATTTTACACTGTACTTGATTAGGTAATTCAATTGATAAAGGGTTTTCATTATAAAAACTTACAGAAACTTGTAGGTTTTCAGTTAAAAGTTTACCCTTATCACCGACAGTTTCTTTTTTTAT
>CACEEJ010000026.1 GCA_902558545.1 uncultured Pelagibacteraceae bacterium
GGGTTTTCAAAACTTGCCACAAGTCATTTTTATATTCTAACAGCATTCCAACTCTTATTTCACCAGCATTAATTTTCATTTTAATCTTTCTATAGCTTGTAACGGTTTAAATTTTTTATTTTTCCAAATGTAACCTGAAATAGCTAAAAAATTAGCATTATTCAATAATAGATTTTTATAATTAACAGCATTAATTCCACCAATAGCTACTGTTGGAGTTTTTGTAAATTTTTTAAATTTATTTAAAATCTTTACAGAGGCTACATACTTAGTTTTTTTAGTTTTAGATTGATTAAAAGCACCAAAGGCAATGTAATCAGCTTTAGCTTTAATTGCTTTTTTTGCTAAATTCATAGAATTATGGCAAGTAATCCCTATAATTTTTTTACCAAGTATTTTTTTTGCGATCTTAATATTCATATCTTTTTGACCCAGATGGCAACCATCTGCATCTAATTTTAAAGCAAGTAAAGGATCATCGTTAATTATAAATTTTACTTTATTTTTTTTACAAATATTCTTAATTTTTCTTCCAATTATAATTTTCTTTTTAAGAGAATAATTTTTAAGTCTAAGTTGAAAAAAACTTACTTTTTTTGTTTTTAGAACTAATTTTAAATTTTTATAGAAAGAATTAGGAATCTTGTTAGGAGAAATAAGATAAATAAATTTTTTTTTATTTATTTTCAAGTTCGCTAGACCATTTTCCTTGAGCAGCTAAAGTACACATTTTAGCCCTATGATTAAAAGTAGTTTGAGTTGCCTCTACATTTTTAATATCATTAGACCAAACTTTTAAAGCATTTTGTTGAAGAGCTCTTCCATATGAATAGGTCATTATAAAATTAGTATTATTGTTTTTATTTATTAAATTTAAATTTTCTGTAGCCTCAATTGCAGATTGTCCTCCAGATAAAAAAGCTATTCCAGGAACTTCATTGGGTACAGAATTTTTAAGACATTCCAATGTTTTGATGGAAACTTCTTCACTAGAAATTTTATTTTCTGATAGGTTGCCAGGCAAAATCATATTTGGTTTTAATATTATTCCTGAGAGATCAACTTTGTGTAAAATTAGTTCCTCAAAACACTTTTTAATTACCTCTGATGTTTTGTTTAAACAAACTTCTGCAGAGTGGTTTCCATCCATCAACACCTCAGGTTCTACTATTGGAACCATTCCACTTTCTTGAACTAGTGCAGAGTACCTAGCAAGTGCATGAGCATTACTACTGATTGCCAGTTTGCTTGGATATTTTTCACTAATAAAATAGACACCTCTCCATTTTGTAAATCTTGCTCCAATATTATAATATTTTTTCAATCGATCTCTAAGTCCGTCTAATCCCTCTGTAATTTTTTCTTTTGGGGAATTTGCTAAATCTTTTGCACCAGTATCAACTTTAATTCCAGGAACTGCACCTGAACTAGATATTAAATCTGTTATTGATTTTCCTGTGCTTGAAATTTGATTTATGGTTTCATCGTAAAGAATAACACCCCCAATACAATCTTTCATTCCATCTGATGAAAAAAGAATTTCTCTGAAGGAAAGCCTATTTTCTGGTGTTGATTTGACATTTACTGCTTCAAGTCTTTTTGTCATAGTTCCATTGCTTTCATCAGCCGCAAGAATGCCTTTGCCATTGGAAATTATTTTAAGTGCAATTTTATTTAATTCAGACATTTTAATTTAATGCGGTTATACCAGGAAGGTTTTTACCTTCAAGATATTCTAAAAAAGCTCCACCTGCAGTTGAAACAAAATTAAACTCATTAACTGCCTTTAAATTATTTAATAAAGAAACTGTATCTCCACCACCAGCAACTGAAAAAATTTTATTTGCTTTATTATTTTCAATTATTTTTTTTGCTATTTGAATACTTCCATAAGCAAAATTTGGATTTTCAAAATATCCTGCGGGCCCATTCCAAAGTATAGTTTTACTGCTATCAATAATTTTTGTTATTTTTTCTATAGTTTTTGGACCAATATCTAATATCATTTCATCAGATAATATTTTGCTCAATTCTTTTTTTTGAGGAGATCCATTTAAATCTTTAGATACAATCACATCTTCTGGATAAATTATTTTACATTCTTCTTTTTTTGAAAGAGAGATGATTTCTTCAACTATTTTATAGCAATTTTTTTCTTTAATAGATTTTCCAACATTATTTCCAAAATATTCTATAAAATTATTAGCCATACCCCCAACAATTATAATATTATCAAATTTAGGAATTAAATTTTTAATAACATTAATCTTAGTTGAAATTTTAGACCCACCAATAATACAAGTAATCGGTCTAGTAATTTCAGAAGTTATCTTATTAAGTGCATTCACCTCTAAGTCTAGCTGCAACCCAGAAAATGAGGGTAAGAATTTTGGAATTTCACGAATTGAGGCATGAGCTCTATGCGAACAAGAAAAAGCGTCATTTACATATATATCTCCTAGACTCGATAGATGTTCTGCAAACTTATTATCATTTTGCTCTTCTTCAGAATAAAATCTAATATTTTCTAAAATAAAAATATCCTCATTATATTCATTGAAGAAATCTTTACTTTTTATTTCTTTAATATTTTCAGTAATAAGTTTTACTTTTTTTTTTAATTTATTTTGCAATTCTGTGCAAATTGGTCCTAGAGAAAGCTCTCTATCTGTTTTACCTTTTGGTCTTCCAACATGAGATAAAATTATAATTTTAGACTTTTCTTTTATCAAAAAATTTAATGTAGGAAGAATTTTATCGATTCTTGTTGTGTCTGTTATTTTTCCTCTCTTTATAGGAACATTTAAATCTAGTCTTAATAATATCTTTTTATTGTTTAGATTTTTTTCATTTATAATACTTCTCATTAAGAGATTTTATGCAAAGTTTCAGCGATATCACACATTCGATTAGAAAAGCCCCATTCATTATCATACCAGGCTGATATTTTACCCATATTACTTCCAACCACATTTGTTAAAGAGGCATCTATTATTGCAGAGGCAGGATGATGATTAAAATCTACAGATACTAATTTTTCATGAGTAACTTCTAAGATATTTTTTAATTTATTTTTTGATGCTTCTTCAAAGGCATCATTAATTTTTTTTATACTAATATCTTTTTTTGTACAAAAAACTAATTCAACAAGAGAAACATTAGGAGTAGGCACTCTCATCGCAACACCTTCTAGTTTTCCTTTGAGGCTTGGTATTATTTCTCCTATTGCTTTCGAAGCTCCTGTTGAGGTAGGAACTATTGATTGACTTGCTGATCTTGCTCTTCTTGGATCTTTGTGTGAATTATCTAAAATTCTCTGATCGCTAGTAAACGCATGAATTGTAGTCATAAAACCTTTTTCAATTTCAAATTTTTCATCAAGAACACTGGTTACTGGTGCTAGACAATTAGTTGTGCATGAAGCTGCAGATATTATTTTATCTTCTTTAGAAATTATATTTTCATTAACACCAAATACTATTGTTTTATCAGCATTTTTACATGGAGCAGAAACGATCACCTTTTTTGCACCATTTTCTATATGAGCAAGAAGTTTTTCTTTCGAATTAAATTTTCCAGTACATTCGAAAACATATTCAACATCATGTTTTTTCCAATTTATGTCTTCAATTTTTGTTTCTTGAGAAAATGTAATTTTATTTTTATTAATTATTAAATGATTTGGATCATAATCTAAATCAGCATTTAATTTTCCATGTATAGAATCATATTTGATTAATTTAGATGTAGTTTCTGAATTTGACTTGTTGTTTATATGATTAATTTTTAAATTTTTATTTTTACTTTCAACAATTGATCTAAAAACCATACGACCAATTCGTCCCATTCCATTAATTCCAATTTTAACTTTCATTTTTTTTATTTAATAATTTTTTAGTGATACTTTTAATGTTTGTACTCTCTAGTCCAAAATATTCATAAATATCTTTATAGGGTGCACTTTTTCCAAATTCATCAATTCCAAAAGTAATACCGTTATCACCTACATATTTTTTCCAACAATCACTTGATCCAGCTTCGATGGATATTTTAAATTTTGTTTCTTCTAAAATTTTATTTTTATAAGATTTTGATTGTAATTCAAAAAGTTCCATACAAGGCATTGATATCACTTTGGAATATATCTTATCTTTGGCTAATTTATGGCTAACCTCTAACGCTAGATTAACTTCAGATCCACTCGCTATTATTGTTAGATTAATTTTTTTATTTGTTCTTAAAACCTCATAAGCACCTAATGAGCATAAGTTTTTATTTGGGTATATTTTTCTTACTGGATTTAAATTTTGTCTTGTTAAAGATAGAACGCTAGGTGTTTTTGAGCTTTTTAATGCATGCTCCCAACACTCGATAGTTTCAATTCTGTCTGCAGGTCTGAATACATTAAGGTTAGGTATAGCACGTAAGCCGGAAAGCTGTTCTATAGGTTGATGGGTAGGGCCATCTTCTCCGAGCCCGATAGAGTCATGGGTCATTACATAAATGACTCTTTTTTTCATTAAGGCAGACAATCTGATCGAAGGTTTGCAATAATCAGAAAATATTAAAAAAGTACCTCCATAAGGAATTAGATTACTGTGAAGTGCGATACCATTCATGACTCCACTCATTGCGTGTTCTCTCACACCGTAGTGAATGTAGTCACCGGTAAAATCTCCAGGTTTAATTATTTTATGGTTTTTAGTTTTTGTATTATTTGATCCCGCTAAATCAGCAGAGCCTCCAATTAAATTATTTTTTTGTTTTGTTAATGCATTCAATGTCATTTCTGAGCATTTTCTAGTAGCTAAACTTTTTGGATCCTTTATTGCATTCTCTTTTTCTTTCTTAAGCGCCGTAGTAAAGTTATTTTTTAAAGTTTGATTAAATTTTATTTTTTTTCTTTTTAATGCTTTGTTCCATTTTTTTTCTAAAATTTCACCTCTTTGGCCAATTTTTCTCCATTCATTTAAAATTTTATTTGGGATATCAAAAGGTTTGGTTTTCCAATTTAAGGCTTTTCTTACAAGCTTGATTTCATCTACTCCCAATGGACTTCCATGAGACGATGCTTTTCCTGATTTATTTGGTGAACCATATCCAATCTTTGTTTTACAAGAAATCACAGTAGGTTTTTTAGCTTTTTGAACTTTTTTTAGTGCTTTAAAAATTTCTTTTTCATTATGACCGTTGATAGGAATATAATCCCAACCATATCCTTCAAATCTTTTTTTAAAATTATCTGAAACTGCGAGGTTTGTTGGACCATCAATTGAAATTGAATTGTTATCAAATAGCATAACTAAATTTTTAAGTTTTAAATGTCCTGCTAAACTCATCGCTTCATGACTTATTCCTTCCATTAAACAACCATCTCCAGCTAAAACATAAGTTTTGTGATTAATTAAATCTTTACCTAATTTATTTTTTAAAATTTCTTCAGCTATTGCAAAACCAACTGCATTAGATATACCTTGCCCGAGAGGACCTGTTGTAGTTTCAATACCTGTTTTCGGATGATATTCAGGATGTCCAGCACAAATAGAATTAAGCTGCCTAAATTTTTTAATATTATTAATTGATATGCTTTTATATCCAGTTAGGTAAAGCAAAGAATATAAAAGCATAGAGCCATGACCAGCAGACAAAACAAATCTATCTCTATTTAACCAATCTGGATTCTTTGGATTAAATCTTAAAAAATTTTTGAATAAAACTGTTGCAACATCTGCCATACCCATTGGCATTCCTGGGTGACCTGAATTTGCTTTTTGAACAGCATCAATTGATAAAAATCTGATGCAATTAGCTAAATCATTGTGTAGTTTGCTCAAAATTATCCTGACTAGACTAAGAAGAATCTATTTAATAATATAAACATATATATATGAATTCTATAAACGAAAAAGAAAAAAAATTAAATATTGCATTAGAGGAATTAAAAAATTTAGATCTAACAAATCCTGAATTACAAAAAAATATCGAAAATTTAAGCACAAAACAAAATCAATTAGAAATTGAAAAAACACAGATTGAAGAAAAATATAAAACACTACTCGAGGAACATGAAAATCTATCAAAAAAACTTGAGGATTTAAAAAACAAAGAAAAGTTGGAAGAAAGAAAACAAATTGAATTTTCTGAAAAAATTGACGAACTTAATCAAGAAACTGACACACTATTGGATGAAATAGATAAATGGCAAATGTAAGTATAAAATTTAACAATAAAGAGTTTTTGCTCGCTTGTGAGGATGGACAAGAGGAGCACTTAGAAGAATTGTTAATTCAGATTAACAAAAAGTTTAATAATTTAAAAAATGATTTGGGAAATCTAGGTGAAAACAAATTATTATTAATTACAGCTGTAAAAATAATGGATGAATATTACGAAACTAAGAAAAAAGTAGATCAAAAAAAAGAAGAATTAAATGATCTATCAAAAAAATTTAAAGAACTAAAATCTCTAATTTACGATTATAGGGACACAAAAGAATCTGAAATTCAAAAACTAAATCTTGATCATGAAAATTTAAAACAAGAAATTGACTATAATCAAAAAAAATACGAAAATTTAATTGATGAAGCTGCTGACCAAATATCAAATTTTGTAAAAAAAGCAAAATTAGAAAACATTTCAAAGTAGGTCTGTGAGCAAATCTAAGCTAAGAAGTAAAATATTAAATCTTAGAAAAAAAAATTCAAATAAAAAACTTAGTCTCAATCCTGACAGAATTTATCGATTTTTAAAAAAAAACAAAATTAATCTCAAAAAATGTAGGAGGGTATTACCCTTGTAATCATGAGATTGATGACTTGGATATGCTTTATTTTTTAATAAACAAAAAGGCAAATATTTCCTTACCAATAATTAGAGAACGTAACCAAATGGATTTTTTTGAATGGACAAATAAAGATCCTTTAAAAATTAATAAGTATGGAATTGCTGAGCCAACTTTAGGAAAGAAAATTTACCCAGATATAATATTTGTTCCTTTAGTAGCTTATGATGATGATTTAAATAGATTAGGCTATGGTGGAGGATTTTATGATCGTTATTTGGAAAAAGTATCTAAAATTAAAAAAATATTTAAAATTGGATTAGGATTTTCATACCAGGAGATAAAAAAAATACCTATCAACAAGTATGATAAGAAACTTGATTTAATAATAACCGAGAAAAAAATTATACAATGAGAATTTTATTTTTAGGAGATGTTGTTGGAATTTCAGGATGTTCTAAATTAACAAGTAATTTATTAAATGAAATTGATAAAAACAAAATCGATTTTGTAATAGTAAACGGTGAAAATGCAGCAGTTCAAGGTGTGGGGCTAACTAAAGAAATATGTATGGATTTTTTTAATTGTGGAGTTGATGTTATCACAACCGGCAATCATGTTTGGGATCAGAAAGAAATTATGGAATTTATTGACAAAGAAGAAAGATTATTAAGACCTAAAAATTTATTTGAACCTGCACCAGGAAAAGGTTTTCAGATTTATAAAACAAAGAATGATATAAAAATTGGAGTTCTTAATTTGATGGGCAACGTTTTTATGAAAAAGTGTGAAGATGTTTTTGAAGCTTCTCAAAAATTTTTAAAAGAAAATGAAATGAAAAAGGATTTTGATTTACTTGTAGTTGATTTCCATGGTGAAATTACTAGTGAAAAAAATGCTATAGGACATCTGTTTGATGGAAAGGCAACTCTCGTGGTTGGAACCCATACTCATATTCCAACAAATGATGCTAGAATACTTAATAATGGCACTGGATATCAAACCGATGCAGGTATGTGTGGGGATTATGATTCAGTGATTGGAATGAATAAAGAAAATTCCTTGAATAGGTTTTTAAAAAAGAATTCAGTGAAACACTTTCCCGCTACTGGAGATGCTACTTTGTGTGGTGTTATAGTAGATTGTGATATAAAAACAGGTTTAGCAATAGACATCAAAAGCTATGTATACGGAGATCAACTAAAAAATATTTAAAGATCATGGCAGGACATTCACATTGGGCAGGAATAAAACATAAAAAAGGTAAGGCTGATAAGCAAAGATCAAAGATATTTTCAAAATTATCTAAAGAGATTACTGTTGCGGCAAAACTTGGTGACAAAGATCCAGCAATGAATCCTAGACTAAGGTCTGCAGTACAGGCTGCTAGATCTGCAAATATGCCTAAAGATAATATTGAAAGAGCAATAGATAAATCTTCTGCAGCTACAGGAGCAAATTTTGAAAATTTAAGATATGAGGGGTTTGGACCAGAAAAGATTGCTGTTATAGTTGAAACTTTAACAGACAACAAAAATAGGACCGCATCAAATATTAGAACTATTTTTCAAAAAAGTGGTGGGAGCTTAGGAACTCAAGGTTCAGCATCTCATAATTTTCAACAATTGGGTATAATCAAAATTGATAAAAAAGAGATATCTGATGAAAAAATTTTAGATTTAGCGATTGAGTCAGGAGCTGATGAATGTTTCTCTTATGAGGATTATCATGAGGTCCAGTGTCAAATGAGCGAAATATATAATGTAAAAAAAAATCTTGAGAAAATTATTGTGAATTTTATTTCTACAGAAATTGAATGGGTTCCTTTAAATAGTGTTGAAGTAAATAAAGATAATAAAAATAGTGTAGTAGATTTTTTGGAGGCTCTTGAGGAAGATGACGATGTTCAGAACGTTTATTCAAACGTTAATTTAGGTGGTATTTAATGATGATTATTGGAATTGATCCAGGCATCTCAGGTTCAATCTGTTTTTTTCAAGATGGTATGATAAAAGATGTAATTGAAATGCCAACCATGACAGATGGTAAGAAGAATAAAAGACAGGTAAATGGTGCTCAAATATTCAATGAAATTAGTGAAAGGATAAACAAATTAGATAAAAAAAACATAAAAGTTGTAATTGAACAAGTTTCTGCAATGCCTGGACAAGGCGTTACCAGTATGTTTAATTTTGGTCAATCTTTTGGTATTTTAAAGGGAATATGTAGCGCAATGCATTTACCTGTTTATTATGTCAGGCCTGCTAAGTGGAAAAAATATTTTAACCTTATTAATTCAGAAAAAGATGCGAGCAGAACAAGAGCTATTGAAATTTTTCCATATTTTTCATCACAATTGTCAAAAAAAAAAGATAACAACAAGGCAGATGCTATTCTAATAGCTAGTTTTTTCTACGAAACTTATCAAAAAGAAGAATAATCAATTTAAATTAAAAGACAAAATCATGACACATTTACGTGTGATGAGTAAGCATGGAAGCAGATATAGCAGCAAAAGCAGTTGAATTAGGAACAAATACTGATTTTTCATTATTCAGTTTATTTTTTAGAGCAGACATAATTGTTAAGTCTGTAATGATTATATTAATATTGTGCTCAATATATTCTTGGGCTGTAATTATTGAAAAGTTTCGATTATTTAAAAAAATAACTAAATCTTCAGAGGAATTTGAAGAAAAATTCTGGAATTCTAAATCTGCTGAAACTTTTTACAATAGTTTACCTAGTAAACTTGAGGATCCAATGTCACTTGTGTTTCAAGATGCAATGGAAGGATTGCTTAAAAAAAAATCAAGAACGAATATTAGTGAGAGAATGAGCGCGTCTTTAGAAGCTGGAATTGAAAAACAAATGACAAAAATTGAAAAAGGTTTTACTTTTTTGGCAACAGTAGGCTCAACTGCACCATTTATTGGTTTGTTTGGAACTGTTTGGGGAATTATGAATTCTTTTCAATCTATAGCTATTTCAAGAAACACAAGTCTTGCGATAGTTGCGCCAGGAATAGCAGAAGCTTTATTTGCAACTGCACTTGGTCTATTGGCTGCAATACCAGCAGTAGTGGCATACAATAAATTTAATAATGATGCCAAAAAATATTCAGAAAAATTAGAAAATTTTTCAAAAAGATTTTTAACAATTATTTAAATGGCATTTAAATTAAATCGTTCTTCTAAAGAACCAATGAGTGAAATAAATGTTACTCCTTTTGTGGATGTAATGCTTGTATTGTTAATAATTTTTATGGTTACAGCACCGTTGTTAACTGTTGGCGTTCAAGTTGATTTACCAGAAAGTTCAGCAGACTCTTTGCCAGAAGAGACAGAACCTTTAACACTTTCAATTAATGCTAAAGGTGAAATTTTTATTCAAGAAGCAAAAGTTGAATACGATAACATTATTGCAAAGGTTTTAGCGGTTTCAAAAAATAGAACTGATACCAGAATTTATGTTAGAGGTGATAAAACTATAAATTATGGAAGAGTTTTAGAAATAATGGGATTACTGTCAGGATCTGGTTTTACTAAAGTAGCATTGATTTCAGAACCATACAAACAAAGGTAATTAAATTGAATAGAAGTTTAATTATTTCTTCTGCTTTACATGCTTTGTTAATTTTCATTACAGCTATGAGTTTACCCTTTTTGGCAAAGAAACCACTAGATATTCCACCAATAGTATCAGTTGAGTTAATTCAAATAGCAG
>CACEEJ010000027.1 GCA_902558545.1 uncultured Pelagibacteraceae bacterium
TTGGAGAATTAAAATTTCCTTAAAACAATCATTAGAACAAATGATAAAATTTGAACAACTTAATAAATAAAATTTTTTTAGAATAACAAACTTGTGGAAGTTTTTAACGATAAAAATTGTAGTTGGTTAAACAATCTAGGTCCAAGAAAAAATTTCAAAACCT
Organism: uncultured Pelagibacteraceae bacterium; assembly: GCA_902558545.1. GTDB lineage: Bacteria > Pseudomonadota > Alphaproteobacteria > Pelagibacterales > Pelagibacteraceae > Pelagibacter. The sequence continues at coordinate 164 of CACEEJ010000027.1, forward strand.
TAAAGAATAATACATATAATTGTGATTGGTTGATTGTTGGGGCGGGCTATACGGGCTTATCTGCTGCAAGAAAACTAGCACAACTACACTCTAATAAAAAAATAATAATTGTTGATGCTCAATTAGCAGGAGAAGGTGCTAGTGCAAGAAACTCTGGTTACTTAGTAGATACAACTCTTAATGATGGTTTTACTTCAAATAAAGATATAGAAAATTATAAAAAAAAATCAGACATATATTCTTTAGGAATTAATGCAGTTAAAAGATTTATAGGTGAGCATCAAGTCGAATGTGAATGGAATGAATGTGGAAAATATTTTGTTTCTTCTAAGGAATTTGATAAAAAAATATTGATTAATTTTTCCAAAACTCTTTCTAAGCTTAATTTTAATCATATTTTTTTAGGTAATAAAGAACTTAAACAAAGATTAGGGACTAGTTTTTATAACGTGGGACTTTATACACATGGTGGAATTTTATTAAACCCAGCAAAATTAGTCAGATCAATGATTGATATTTTGCCCAAAAATGTTGAGCTATATGAAAACTCATGTTTATTAAATTGGATCAAAGAAAAAGATATAATTATTTGTGATTTTAAATTAGGAAAAATAAAATCTAAAAAAATTATTTTTGCTACTAATGGCTTTTTAAAATCTTTAGGGATTAAAATAAGATATAATTTTCCAATTACATTAACTGCAAGTATGACAAGGTCTTTAAATGATGAAGAATTTAAATCTATTGGTGAGCCAGAAGAATGGGGAGTTTTACCAGTAAGACCAATGGGCGCCACTGTTAGAATGACAAAGGATAGAAGAATTTTAATCAGGAACACTGCAGAAGTTTATAATCCTTATCATATGCCTCAATCTGAATTAAATAAAAGATCATTTAAACAAAGAATTGGAATTAAAAAAAGATTTCCTGGATTACCAGATGACATTATCGAGTCCTCTTGGTCAGGCATTGTATCAAGAACAAGAAATAGTTCTCAAATATTTGAAAAAATAGATGACAATATATTTGTTGCAGGTTGTTATAATGGCTCTGGTATTGGAGTTGGTACTTTATTTGGAGAGCAAATTGCTATTAAAGCAAGCAACGAAAATACAAGTGAGATAGAAACTATTGAAGCAAGAAATAAACCTACTTGGCTTCCTCCTGATCCATTTTTAACTTTAGGAGTTAGAGCTAGATTGATATATGAAAGTTTCAGAGCTAAATCTGAAATTTAAATATTAAGATTTTATATCTAGTCTTTTTCTTATTATTTCTTTATCAAGTATCATTTCGCGGTAGGACATAATAAAAACACCTAAAAATATAATACTTGCCCCAATCCAGGTGAATAGATCAGGTTTTTCACTAAAAACAAAGTAACCAACTAAAGAAGCAAATACCAAACTTAGAAAGGAGTATGGTTGTGTCATGCTTACATCTACAAGTTTATAAGCGTGATTTATGCAAAGATGTAACAGCGTACCAGATAAGCCTGCAAAAAATAAATATAACAAAGTTTGTAAACTAGGTGTCTGCCAATTAAATAAAACTATTATAAAACTTAAAATTGTCATAATCACATAACCATATGATAAAATCGTGATTGAACTATCATCCTTTGCTATGCTTTTGGTTATTACAATAACCACTGACCACATTAAAGATGAAGCCAAAGCCATATAAACACCAATAGAAATGTTAATAATTCCAGGTCTTAAAATTACTACCATGCCTATGAAACCTAGAACTAAGGCTAAAGTTCTATATATATAAATTTTTTCTCCTAGAAATAAAACAGCCAATATTGTTACAAAGAAAGGAACAACAAAAGATATTGCTGTAACTTTTTCAATTGGCAGCATCACTAAAGCTGAGAAGTATAAAAGCATTGAGGGTAAATTTAAAACAGCTCTTAAGAAATGTTTTTTAAGATGATTTGTTTTAAATACGGTTAATTTAGATTTTAGGATATAGGGAAGAATAATTAAGAAACCAAATAAAAATCTAAAAAAACCAGCAACATAAACATTCACATCTTTTTGAGCTAATTTTAAAAATGTCAGCATGAGTGTTCCAAAAAAAACAGAAATTATTATCAATAAAATTGCTTGTTTATTTTTTGACATTTATTTTAGTACAGACATTGGATCAAGTCGTGTTTGAAACCAATTAACTCTAAAATCTAAGTGAGGTCCTGTTGATCTGCCAGTTGATCCAACTGTTCCAATTATTTCTCCTTGATTAATTTGATCACCAACTGAGACTAATACATTTTCTAAATGGGAGTATATGGTTGATATTCCATGACCATGATCCATTATAACTGTACCTCCTGTATAATATAAATCATCTTCAGCCATAGTGACAACACCCGAACCAGATGATTTAATCATCGTTCCTTGTTTAGCTGCAATATCAATTCCGTAGTGAGGCCATCTTGGTTTACCATTTAAAATTCTTTGACTACCATAAACACCGCTTATTATACCTTCAACTGGCATGATAAATTTTTCTTTAAAAAATTGCAGATCAGAATTTATTGCCCTTGCTTCTCCAATTGCATTATTTTCTTTTTTAATTCTTTTATAAACAGACTCAGGAGGGGTGACTTTACTTTCTGCCAAACCATCTATTCTTTGTATATTATATTTTCTTTTTAAAACTTTTTTTGTAGTTATTGATTTTTTTCCATTGACAATTTTTGTAAATGTTAAGTCGTATTTTTGATCTCGATCTATACCAAAAACAAAAAAACCATCTTTTGATACTTTAACTTCTTTTTTTCCAACCAAAATTTTTGAGCCAGGATCAGTTTTACCTAATATAAAATGACCTTGTAGAAATTTACCTTGGAATTCAATAGCTTTTACTGGTGTTACAAAAATTAAAAATACAAAAAAAAATCTATAAATTATTGAGCTGTCCATCCACCATCTATAATTATTGATGTCCCTGTTATCATTGAGGAAGCTGATGATGCCAAAAAACATACTGTTGTCGCAACATCACTTTCAGTAGCCGCTTTTCCCATTGGAATATTTCCAAGTGCTAATTTTTTAAATTTTTTATTTTTAAAAAAATTTTTAACCATTGGTGTTTCAACAAAAGTAGGTGCTACTGTATTAACTCTGATATTTTTTTTAGCTAACTCAACACCCATACCTTTAGTCAATCCTTCAATCCCAAATTTTGTCATGTTGTAAACATTTCTACCTCCCATGCCTACATGACCAAGTTGAGATGACATATTTATAATTGAACCAGGTCTTTTTTTATTTTTAAGCATTTTTTTAACTACAATTTGTGCCACGTTAAATGCTGCTTTAAGATTTAAATCCACAAGATAATTCATGCTTTTTTGTTTTATTTTTTCAAAAGGTTCTGGAATATTAGTTCCAGCATTATTTACTAACACATCAATGATTTTAATTTTATCTAATCTTTGTTTTAAATCTTCATAGTTCATTACATCGCATGAAACCTTAATAATTTTACCTTTAACTTTTTTGATATCCTTTTCTAATTTATTAAGATCTGAAGTTGTTCTGCTTAAAGCTATAACTGTTGCTCCTGCTTCAGCTAGTGCTATAGAACAAGCTCTTCCTAATCCTTTACCTGCACCAGTAACTAAAGCGTATTTGTTTTTAAGATTTATTTTTTGAAGATACATTAAAAGAATATTATTTTAATATCTGTGTAAATCAACTCTACAGCTACTATTAATATTGCTAATAATCCAACCCAAGCGATCCATTTATATTTTTTAATCCATCCAGATATTAATGTTGCAGCAGTTGCCATTAAAACTATTGATAACACTAATCCAAATACAAGTAGTCCATAATGATCACCTGCTGCACCAGCAACACCTAAAACATTATCTAAACTCATTGTAAAATCTGCTAGTAAAACAGTCCAAATAGCCTTTAAAAAACTGGAATTGTCTACTTTAACATTCTCTTCTGTTTCGGAACCTTTGATTACATCTACGTAAAGTTTGTAAACAATATAAAGTAATAACACTCCCCCAATTAATCTTAAACCAGTGATTTGTAGTAGATAGGCTGTTAGTAGTGTTAGAATTATTCTTAAAATTACAGCACCACCAATTCCCCAGAAAATAACTTTTTTTCTCTGTTCAACTGGAAACTTAGATGCAACCATTCCAATTATAATGGCATTGTCACCAGCTAAAACTAAATCAATAAAAATTATTTGAGTTAATATTGCTATTTGTTCAGGTGTAAAAAATTCTGCAAACATTATCGCTCTAGTATCATATCCGCACCTTTTTCTGCAATCATTATTGTTGGTGCATTTGTATTTCCTGACGTGATGTTCGGCATTATTGATGCATCTATAACTCTTAAATTATTAACACCTCTAACCTTAAGTTTTTCATCTACTACAGACATTTCATCTTGACCCATTTTACAGGTTCCCACTGGATGAAAAATAGTTTGTGCATAATTAGAAGCTTCTTTAACTAACTCTTCATTATCATTTAAATGAATGCCAGGCCTGTATTCTTCTGGTGTATATTTTTTGAAAGTTTCAGACTCCATTATGATTTTTCTGGTTAATTTAAGTCCTTTAGCTGCAATCATTCTATCGTGATCAGTTGATAGATAGTTTTGTTTTATTTTTGCATAAGTTCTCGAGTCTTTATCAACAATGCTAACATACCCTCTACTTGTTGGTCTGATATTTGAAACAGTAGGGGTGAATGCATGAAAATCATGATTTTTTGTCGCTCCCAAAGTATCCATGCTCATAGGCTGAACATGCCATTGTAAGTCTGGTAGTTCTAAAGATGGATCGCTTTTAGCAAACATACAAAGTTGACTAGCACCCATAGTCATTGGACCGCTTCTTTTAAAAATGTATTCTAATCCAATCATTAAATTTCCAAATAAACTATTGATTTTTTTATTTAAGGATTTTAATCCATTAATTTTATAAATTGGTCTAAGCATTAAATGATCATGTAAGTTTTCTCCAACTCCATTTAAATTTTGCACCATATCAATCCCAAGATTTTTTAATTTTTCAGGATTTCCTATTCCAGAAACTTGTAAAATTTGAGGAGAGCCAATAGCCCCTGATGATATTATAATTTCTTTATTTGCTTGTGCTTTTTTTAATTCATTTCCTTCCCAATACTCAATTTCTTTAGCAGTTTTGTTTTCAAAATTTATTTTTTTGACATGAGAATGAGTTAAAATTTTTAAATTTTTCCTGCTCTTGATTGGGTTTAAATATCCAACAGCTGTACTACATCTAAAGCCATCCTTTTCAGTTACTTGGAAATAACCACAACCATGATTATCACCAGTATTAAAATCTTTTGTTTTTGGAATACCAAATTCCTCAGCAGCATTTTGAAATTCATCTAGAAGAGGTAGATGTATTCTTTGATCTGAAACAGATAAAGGGCCTCCAACTCCATGGAACTCATCTTTTCCTCTCTCTTGGTTTTCTGCTTTGATAAAATAAGGCAAAACATCATCCCATCCCCAGCCAGTATTACCTAATTGTCTCCAAATATCATAATCTCTATGTTGACCTCTAATATAAAGCAGACCATTGATAGAAGAACTGCCTCCTAATGTTTTTCCTCTAGGATACCTAATAGAAATATTGTTCATGCTCTCATCCGGTTCTGTTTTGTAGCACCAATCAGTCTTTGGGTTATGCATTGTTTTGAAATAACCAACAGGAATATGTATCCAAGGATAATTATCCTTGCCACCAGCTTCTACTAAAAGCACTTTATTTAAGGGATTTTCAGATAACCTGTTAGCAAGTACGCATCCTGCTGATCCAGCACCTAAAATTATAAAATCAAAATTATCCATATTAGAACTCTTATAAATTAAATTTTTTTTATTTGTTATATTTCTGTACACAAAAATATCCAAATAATCCAATATTAGCACTTGTTTTAGATTTCATTCTTTGACAAGGTTTCATTTTTAAAAATAAAGAGAGGGAAACAAATGAAAAAAATCATTTCAATGTTATTTGCAGTTGCAATGGTATTTGGATTTATTTCGAATGCTAATGCTGCAAAAACACTAAAATGTCAGACAGTTCTTAACACTAAGGCTGATGAAGTTAAAATGTTAAAAGACTTTACTGACACTGTTACAACTTTGACAGGTGGATCTCTTAAGTTTGAAATTATGCCTGCAGGAGCAGTTGTTGGTGTAAAAGAAACTTTAGATGCTGTTGATAAAGGACTTATCGACTGTGGATTTGCTTGGACACACTATTGGTCAGGTGATCACCCTGCCGCTATGTTATTTGGTTCGCCAGTAGCAGGTGGTGGTGTTGGTATTGACAACATCGCATTTTTATCATGGTTTCAGTATGGTGGAGGAAAAGAGCTATACGACAGACTATGGAAAGAAATGGGAAGAGATATTAAAGGATTTATGATTCAACCAGTTGGTCCTGAAGCTTTAGGTTGGTTTCCAAAACCAATTAAAGATATGGCTGATTTTAGAAAATATAAATTCAGAACTCCTCCAGGAATTCCAGGACAAACTTATAAAGACATCGGTATAGCATCTGTTGCTATGGGTGGTGGAGATATTCTGCCAGCTTTAGAAGCAGGAACTATTGATGCTGCTGAATGGTGTTGTCCAAAACCAGACTTAACGTTTGGTTTCCAAAAAGTATTAAAGCACTACTACCTACAAGGTTTACACCAAGTAGTCGTAAATGCTGACTTTTATATTACTGGAAAAACATATGAAGCTATGAGTGCTCATGAGAAGAAGTCTCTAGAAGTTGCAGCAAATGCATCTCTAGCGAAATCTCTAAGTTACAGAATCTATGAAAACGGAAAAGCTTTAAAAGAGCTTACAGAAGTTCATGGTGTAAAATTAGAAGATACTCCTTCTGATTACTTCACAGAATACATGGCAGCTGCTAAGAAAAGTTTGGAAACAAACGCAGCTAAAAATGCATTCTTTGCTGAAGTTTGGGACTCTATGAAAGAATTTGCTGATATCGCAGTTCCTTTCTGGAGTGGTGCTCAAATGTCTAATGCGAAGCTAGGAATGGCTCACGCAGCAACATTAAAGTAATCATTAAATAATCTTTACGTTAGAGCGGACTTAATAGTCCGCTCTAATTTTTTATATAAAACTTTATGGCAGACGAACCAGGTAAATTAGATATATCAGATGAAATGATTGCCGAAAGGCGAGGTGGTTCAGGAAAAATGCCAAGTGATATGCCACCATGGATGGCAAGTTCAATTGTAAACATTGATAAATTTAGCAAATGGGTTGGTAACGTTGTTTGTTGGATATTGATGCCGTTAATTCTTGCAATGACTTACGAAGTTCTTGCTAGAAAATTATTTCATGCCCCAACAATATGGGCTTATGACATCAGTAGATTTTTATATGGTGCACTTTTTATGTTGGGTGCTGGTTATGCTCTTTCTAAAGGTGTTCATATAAGAGCTGATTTTTTATACAGAAATTTTAAAACCAAGAATCAAGGAACAATTGATTTTTGGTTATATATTTTATTTTATTTTCCAGGCTTAATAGTATTTCTTTACATGACTATTGGATATGTAGGGGAGTCTATTCAAAGAGGTGAGAGAGGAATGGATACTACTTGGATGCCATATATGTGGCCAATTAAAAGTTGCCTACTTATTGGAATAATATTTTTACTAATCCAAGGTATTTCAGAATTATTTAAAAGTTATTGGGCTGCCACAAGAGGAAAATGGCCAGGAGAGGATGAATGATAGCAGAATTAATTGATCCAGCCATTTTAGGTTTTATTTTAGTTGGAGTAATGCTTTTTGCAATCTTTGTCGGATTTCCAATTTCATTTACATTAATTTTCTTAGGTTTTGTATTTGGGTATCTAGGATTTGGAAAATTAGTCTTTTATTTAATGACCCTCCAGTTCTCGATGGTCATGACCGAACAAACCCTCGCCGCCGTCCCGCTCTTTGTCTTTATGGGCATTATGATGGAACAAGCAGGACTGATGGAAAGATTGTTCTCATCATTTCAAATGATGTTGGCTAGAGTAAGAGGTGCATTATATTATGCTGTATTGTTTGTTTCAGTTATCTTTGCTGCAGCAACAGGAATTGTTGGTGCCTCAGTAACCATACTTGGAATCATGGCTGCAAAATCAATGAATAGATCTGGTTATGATGTAAGACTTGCAGCTGGCACAATTACAGCTGGTGGTACTTTAGGAATTTTAATTCCACCAAGTATTATGCTTGTTGTGATGGGTCCAATTATGGAAATTCCTGTAATTGACTTATTTGCTGCTGCTATAATACCTGGAATTCTTCTTGCTAGTTTATACGCTGGCTACACAACAATAAGATGCATGATAAATCCAAAATTAGGACCTGTAATTCCTGAAGAAATGAGGGCAGCAAGCATGAAAGAAGTTTGGATTGAATTTTTCTTAGGTTTAGTTCCACCTGCAGCTCTCGTCTTTGCTGCATTAGGTAGTATATTGTTTGGTTTTGCAACACCTACAGAAGCAGCAGGTTGTGGTGCTATGGGAGCTTTATTGCTTTCATTAGCGTACAAAAAATTAACTCTATCTAAACTTCAAGAGGCATTAGTTAAAACTTTAGAAATTACTGCTTTAATAATGGTTTTAGTCGCTGCATCAAACTTTTTCGGGGCTGTATTTGCAAGACTTGGTACTCCAACTTTATTAACTGAATTTTTGTTAGGATTAGAAATGAATAAATATTTAATCCTAGGAATTGTAATGGTTGCAATATTTTTATTAGGTTGGCCATTAGAATGGGTACCAATTGTTATGATTATTGTCCCAATTCTTTTACCATTAATTGAGGCTTTAGGCTTTAATTTAACTTGGTTTGCAATATTGGTCGCTGTAAATCTCCAGACCGCCTGGCTATCTCCACCTGTAGCTTTGTCTGCTTATTTTTTAAAAGGTGTAGTACCTGAATGGGATTTAAAAGATATTTATTATGGAATGATGCAATTTATGGTTCTACAAGTTATAGGCTTAATTTTAATAATTATATTTCCTAAAATTGCCTTATGGCTACCAACTCTCTTATATGGACAGTAGAATTTATTAGTTTAAAATAAATTAAGTGAATCAACCTAAAGTAAAATACTCTCTATCTAATTGGGACTTAGTAACAGTTAATCCAAATTATAAAACTTGGAATTGGAAAGATCTATTTTGTTTTTGGGGAGCAAATGTACAGAG
>CACEEJ010000028.1 GCA_902558545.1 uncultured Pelagibacteraceae bacterium
GCTTCAAATGGTGTGCTATAACCTCCATTTTCTCTTTTATCAATAACCTCACAACCATCTGCTTTACTTAAAACATCTCTCACTTTTTCTAAAGTATATGGTTTTTCAAATTCTATATTTACAGACTCCGAATGAGATACTAATACAGGAATTCTTACACATGTAGCTGTAAGTTCAATTGACTCGTCTAAGATTTTTTTTGTTTCATATGTCATTTTTAATTCTTCTTTTGTATATCCATCATCAGCAAAAACATCGATATGTGGAATAACATTAAAAGCGATTTGTTTAGTAAAATTTTTTGACTCTATTTTTTTTCCATCTAAATATTGTTTAGTTTGATCAATTAATTCGTCCATTGGACTTTTGCCACCACCTGAAACAGATTGGTAAGTTGAAACTACAACTCTTTTAATTTTAAATAAATTATGTAGTGGTTTAAGTGCTATAACAAGTTGTGCTGTAGAACAATTTGGATTGGCAATAATATTTTTTTTCATATTTTTAATTTCGGCTGCATTCACTTGTGGAACGATCAATGGAACATCGGGATCCATCCTAAAAAAACTTGAATTATCTATTACAATTGTGTGCTTGGCAGCTTTTTCTGCAAATTTTTCAGCAATTTTTCCTCCTGCTGCAAAAAAAGTTATATCTGCTTTTGAAAAATCATATGTCTCTAAATTTTCAATAACATACTCTTTATCTCTAAAAGAGATTTTTTTTCCTGCACTTTTTTCTGAGGCAACTAAATATAGATTATTAAACTTGAAGTTTTTTTTATCAAATACCTCAAGAGTTTTCCTTCCAACATTTCCTGTTGCACCTACTATAGCTATGTTCATTTTAAAGTTGTTATACTAAATAAAAGGTAAATCGCAAACTTTACCACTGCAAATATCACCATTTATGCTTGCTTTTACGTTCTGGTCTATATTCCAATGCGATTTTTTCATCATAGCAATACCAATTACTTTTTTAAAATGAGGCGAATAACAGGCTGACCTTAATTCCCCAATGATTTTTTTATTATCATCAGTCAGATCTAAAGATCCTGTTAAACTTATTTTGTCCAAATCTAATTTCACACCCATTAATTTTCTTTTTATACCTTCAGATTTTATTTTCTTTAATTTTTCTTTTCCTAAAAAAATAATATCACTATCTATGTTTATATATTTATCAAAACCACATTCATAAGGATTATCTCCGTTATCCATATCATTGCCATGAGATAACAGTCCACTTTCGATTCGTTCTATTAAATTAGGGCACCCTGGTTTAATATTAAATTCTTTTCCAATTTCAAATAAATGATCATATAGTTTTAAGCCTGCTTCAGTATTTTGAACATATACTTCATAACCTCCTTGTTTAGACCATCCAGATTGTGCGATAAGATGTTTTGCACCTCCAAATTCAAAATAATCAAAACCAAAAAATTTTAATTTTGTGATCTGTTCTCCAAATACTTTTTCCATCAATTGAAATGATTTTGGACCTTGTACAGCCATGATATCAACTTTTGGCTCTATGATTTTAACATCAAATTTATTTCCAATTGCTAATCCTTTTGCAAATAATATTACGTCCGTATCCGCAATAGAAATCCACCATTTATTTTCATTAATTCTTAAAACAACTGGATCATTAATTAATCCAGCATTATCATCTATAATCGGACAATAATAACATCTTCCATCTTTAGATTTTGATAAATCTCTACAAGTCATTAGCTGAACTAATTTTGCAGAATCTTTTCCTGAGATTTCTACCTGTCTTTCAGCTGCTACATCCCAAATTTGAACATGCTCTTTTAAATGATGATAAGAATCTTCAATTGAACCAAAGGCAGCTGGAAGCAACATATGGTTATAAATTGTATAAGCTGTAACACCCTGTTCCTCAATTCGAGAAGTATATGGTGTACCTCTAAGTCTTCTTGATTTTGCAATTAAAAAGTTCTTCATTTTTTCAAAAATTCTAAAACTTTGTCTCTCATTTCAAATGCTTTTTCAATCATAATCATATGGCCGCAACCCTCGATTATGTGTGTAGATGAGTTGTTAATTAGACTAGAAAATTTTTTTCCAGCTTCTAGATTTACCATCTTATCTAGAGAACCAAAAATAAACATTGATGGAAATTCTATTAATTTAGCAGCATCAAAACCATTTTTGTAATTGTTACATGCAACAAGGTCCACCGCCAGTATGTCTCTTATGTCTCGAGGTGATTGAATTATTTTTTCTACTGGGTTACCACCAATAAATCTTTTTGAACCTTCATAACCCCACTTCATCATTAATTTAACAGCATCGGAGTCCCCATTTTTTGCTAGATCAATTAAATCTGGATGGACTGGCATCTTATTTGACCCTCCGATAAAAACTAACTTTTTTAATCTATTTTTATATTTGTGAGCATATTCAAGTATCTCCAAGCAACCTTGGGAATGACCAATTAAAATTAAATTATTTAAATTAAGTTTATTAAAAACCTGCTCCAACCAATCAGCTATTTTTTCAATACTATCTAAGCAAGGGCCATCAGAATTACCGTGCCCAGGTAAATCAATAGATAATACGTTAAAATTATTATTTGAAAAAAACTGTTCAGTTAGAGACCAAACAATATGCGAAAGACCGCTTCCATGAAGAAATACTATTGTTTCTTTATTTTCATCAATACCCTGTCCTGCATCAGACGCATAAACATTTTTATTTTCCAATTGAAAATTCAAAAATTACCTAAACTTGTTTTCTTAATTCAAACTTTTGTATTTTTCCTGTCGAAGTTTTTGGCAAATCACAGAACACAACCTTTTTAGGAACCTTAAATCCGGCTAAAGTTTCTTTACAAAAATCAATTAATTCTTTTTCTGATACCGGCTTATCTTTAACCATTTCAATAAATGCACAAGGAACTTCTCCCCATTTTTCATCTGGTTTTGCAACAACTGCAGCAATAGAAACTGAAGGATGTTTAGAAAGTGTATTTTCTATTTCAATTGAAGAAATATTTTCTCCTCCAGAAATAATTATATCTTTTGATCTATCTTGTATTTTTACATACCCATCAGGATGCATTACAGCTAAATCACCACTATGAAACCATCCATCTTTCATGGCTTTATCAGTAGCATCTTTGTCTTTAAAGTAACCTTTCATTACGACATTCCCTCTAATCATAATTTCACCAATTGTTTTTCCATCTTTAGGAACTTCTTTCATTGTTTCTGGATCCAAAACAACGACACCTTCAGTATTTGGATATCTCACGCCTTGCCTAGCCTTAATTTCATTTTGTTTTTCCTCATCGAAATTGTTCCATTCATCATTCCACGCACACTGAGTAACATGTCCATAAGTTTCCGTTAAACCGTATACATGCATAACCTCAAAACCTAATGCTCTCATTTTTTTGAAAATTATACTTGGTGGTGGCGCTCCAGCAGTCAAAACATAAACTTTTTGTTTTAATTTTTTTTTGTCACTTTCAGGAGCTCCTGTAATCATATTTAATACTATTGGAGCACCGCCAAAATGAGTTACTTCATATTTATCGATTAATTCAAAAATTTTTTTTATGTCAATATTTCTTAAACAAATTGTCCTTCCATTTAACATTGGAACTGTCCATGGATAACACCAACCATTACAATGAAACATTGGAACCACTGTTAAAAAATTTAATCTATTTGGCATGTTCCAAGCTACCGAACTTCCTGTAGACATTAAATATGCACCTCTATGATGATAAACTACTCCTTTGGGATTTCCTGTAGTACCTGATGTATAGCTTAATGATATTGCTTGCCATTCATCCTCTGGCATTTGCCAATCGAAATTTTCATCACCTGTATTTAAAAAACTTTCATATTCTAAATCGCCAATTTTTTCTAATTTCGATTTATCAGCATTTTTATCATCTATATCAATTATTATAATTTTTTTATTTAAAGTTTTTAATGCTTTCTTAACTTCTCCATGTAATTGTCTATCAACTACTAGTACCTTTGCATCACTGTGATCTAAAATATATGAAATTGTATTTGCATCTAATCTTATATTAATTGTATTTAATACTGCACCTGCCATAGGTACTGAGTAATGTCCTTCGAAAATCTCTGGTGTATTAAAGGCTAAGAATGAAACAGTGTCTCCTTTTTTAATTCCAATTTTTGACAGTGCACTAGCAAATTTTACAGCTCTTTTGTAAACATCATTCCAAGTATATTTCCTATCTTCATAAATTATAGCTTCATAATTTGGATAAATTTCCCTTGCTCTTTTAAGAAAAGTTAATGGGGTAAGTGGTACGTAGTTAGCCTTATTTTTATCTAAATTTGTCTCGTAATGATTCATTATTAGTTAAACTTAAAATTCATTATATTAGAACTTCCAGAAATAGCAGATTTGTAATGATACTCAGCTCTAGACAATACCTTATCAAAATAAAATTTTGCTGTATTTATCTTATCACTATAAAATTCTTTATTTTTTTCAAAATCACTAAAACTTACATCTAAAATTTTAATCCAAGCATAAGCAATTGAAACATATCCCAGACTTCTCAAATAATCATTTGCTGCAGCACTAACATCGTCTTTTTCGATTTTATGTTTATCCTTAATCCAGTCGGTAAACTTAGATAAAATATCTAAATAATGATTTAATTCTTTTGAAAATGTTTTTACTTTTTCATTTTTACTATCACATTCAGATTTAATCATATCTAAAAACTTATTTATAACATCGCCATTTTTATTTGATAATTTTCTAAATACTAAATCTGCTGCCTGAACAGAATTTGTTCCTTCATAGATTGGGGTAATGCGATTATCTCTATATAATTGCTCTATTCCTTGGTCTTTAGTGTACCCATATCCACCATGTATTTGCATCGCGTCGTTCGTAATTTCCATAGCTAAATCTGTAAATAATGACTTAACAACTGGTGTCATCAATGAAACATAATCCAAAGCTTCTTGTTTAATCTTTTCATCAGGATGATAAAGACTCACCTCAGTTTGTTGTGATAACCAAAAACATAAAGCTCTTTCTCCTTCAATAATTGACTTCATATTAAGTAAAGATCTTCTAATATCCGCATGATCTATTATAAAGTCTGCACCATTTGTAGATTTTGAATTATTTGTTTTTCCTTGCTTTCTCTCTTTTGCATAAGCAAGTGAGTTCTGATACGCAATTTCGGAAATTCCTAAACCTTGAATGCCTACCACTATTCTCTCAAGGTTCATCATGGTAAACATAGCACTAAGACCTTTATCTTTGTTTCCAATCATATAACCAGTTGCTTCATCAAAATTTAACACACATGTTGCTGAACCCTTTATTCCCATTTTACTCTCTATAGATCCTGTTGAAATTCCATTTCTTTGACCAACACTACCATCTTCATTAACAATAAATTTTGGTACTAAAAATAAACTAATTCCTTTAGTGCCCGCAGGAGAGTCTGTTGATCTTGCTAAAACTAAATGAATAATATTTTCAGTTAAGTCATGGTCACCAGAAGTTATAAAAATCTTTTGACCACTAATTTTATAGGTGTCATCAGATTGTTTTACAGCTTTGGTTTTTAACAAACCTAAGTCTGTACCACAGACTGGTTCTGTTAAACACATAGTGCCACTCCATTTACCTTCGACGATCTTTGGTAAATATTTATCTTTAATTTCATCTGAAGCATGATGATTAATACAATTATAGGCACCAATACTTAGTTCGCTATATAATTTAAATGACAAACTGGCTGAGGAAAGCATTTCATCAAAGAACGCGCTTACTGTTTTTGGCATTCCTTGGCCTCCATATTTGGGGTCACAAGACAATGACGTCCAACCATCTTCAATGTATTTCTGATATGCTTCTTTGTAACCTGGTGGTGTTCTGACAACACCATTTTCTAAAATTGCTGGATTTTCGTCACCTGCTTTAGCAAGAGGTAAAATTAAATTTTGATTTATTTTAGCTGCTTCTTCTAAAATATCTTTAACAAGATCTGCACTCACCTCATTATATTTTTCAAGCTCATTATAATTTTTATTATCTCTTAATTTTTCAAAGAGAAACATCATGTCTTTTACTGGTGCGGTGTAACTTGGCATATTTAAAGCTTAGAATAATTCTAGTTTTATTGCAATTTTGAAATTATCGCATCACCCATTCCTGACGTGGAAGTCTCTTTCATGCCCTCTGACATTATATCTTTAGTTCTTAACCCATCATTTAAAACATCTTGAACTGCTTTTTCTAAAATATCTGCTTCTTTATCAAGATCTAAAGAATATCTTAGTGCCATAGCAAAGCTCAAAATAGAAGCAATTGGATTTGCTATCCCTTTACCAGCTATATCTGGAGCTGACCCGTGTATAGGCTCGTACATCGCTCTCATCTCACCATCTTTATTTTTTGCGCCTAAAGATGCTGATGGCAAAAGACCTAAAGATCCCGTTAACATTGAAGCTTGGTCCGACAACATATCTCCAAACAAATTATCTGTTACAATTACATCAAATTGTTTTGGGTTTCTTAAAAGCTGCATAGCACAATTGTCTGCTAACATATGATTTAATTCTACATCTTTGTATTCTTTTTCATGAAGTTCTTGGACTTCTTCTTTCCACAATTGTCCTGCTTCCATGACATTTGATTTTTCACATGAAGTAACCTTATTTGATCTTTTTCTAGCTAAATCAAAAGCAATCCTAGCTACTCTAGTAATTTCGCTAGTCGTATAAGTGTGTGTATTAATTCCTTTTCTTTCTCCATTTTCAATTGGCTTAATTCCTCTAGGTTCACCAAAATATATTCCACCCGTTAACTCTCTTACTATCATTATATCCAGTCCTGAAACTACCTCTGGCTTTAGGGTTGAAGCATCTACTAATTGTTTAAAACAAATTGCAGGCCTTAAGTTAGCAAAAAGCTTTAATTCTTTTCTAAGTTTTAATAATGCTCTTTCTGGTTTTTTGGAAAATTCTAGGTTATCCCATGTAGGACCACCAACTGCTCCAAGCATAATTACTTCACTTTCTAGTGCTTTGTAAAAAACCTCATCAGTGATTGGGGTACCGTGTTTATCATAAGAACAACCACCAACTAGCTCCTGATCAATTTCAAAATCTAAAGATTTTTTATCATTAAACCAGTTAATAATTTTTTTTACCTCAGCTATTACCTCTGGACCAATACCATCACCAGGAAGTAAAAGTATTTTTCTTTTTTTTACTTTAATCATTAAATACCCAAGGCTTTTCGTTTTTTAAATTTGTTTCAAACTTTTCTATTTTTTCTGATTTTTTTAGCGATAAAGCGATATCATCAAGTCCTTCTAACAAACATTTTTTCTTAAATGGATCAACTTCAAATTTTAGCTCATTATTTCCATAAACTATTTTTTCCTCTTGCAAATCAATAGAAATTTCTTCTTGTCTATTTGCGTATTCAGATAGCTCTTTTATTTTTTCTTCTTCAAGGATTATAGGCAAAATTCCATTTTTAAAACAATTACTAAAAAAAATATCTGCATAACTTGAACTTATTACGCAAGTAATTCCAAAATCTAATAAAGCCCAAGGAGCATGTTCTCTTGACGAACCACATCCAAAGTTTTTTCCAGCAATTAAAATTTTAGATTGATTAAATGGATCTTTGTTTAACACAAAATCATTTATTTCTTTGCCTTGATCATCATATCTCATTTCAAAAAACAAATTTTTTCCAAGACCAGTTCTTTTGATAGTTTTTAAAAACTGTTTTGGAATTATCATATCTGTATCAATATTTACAATTGGTAAATAAGCTGGGATACTTTTTAATTTATTAAATTTTTGCATTTAATTTTGATACTTTCTGACATCGTCTAAATTACCTGAAATTGCAGCTGCTGCAGCCATTCCTGGACTAACTAGGTGGGTTCTACCACCTCTACCTTGTCTTCCCTCAAAATTTCTATTTGATGTAGAGGCGCATCTTTCTTCTGGTTTTAATTTATCAGCATTCATCGCTAAACACATAGAGCAACCTGGTTCTCTCCATTCAAACCCTGAGCTAACAAAAATTTTATCTAGTCCTTCTTGTTCTGCTTGTTCTTTAACTAAGCCTGAGCCTGGAACTACTATTGCATTAACATGCGATGATACTTTTTTATCTTTTACGATTTTTGCTGCTTCTCTCAAATCCTCTATTCTGCCATTAGTACAACTACCAATAAATACTTTATCTATTTTTATATCTGTAGCTGCCATGTCAGGTTTTAAACCCATATACTTTAAAGCTCTTTCAATTGAATTTTTTTTATCTTCATCAGTCTCATTATTTGGATTTGGAACTTTTCCATCAATTGTTATTACATCTTGTGGTGACGTACCCCATGTAATCATGGGTAAAATTTCATTTGCGTTAAGGCTAATTTCTTTATCAAAACTAGCATCAGAGTCTGTTTTTAAAGTTTCCCAATAGTTCAAAGCTTTATCCCAATTTTCACTTTTTGGTGACATTGGTTTTCCTTTTAAATATTCAAAAATTTTTTCATCTGGTGCAATTAATCCTGCCCTTGCACCACCTTCGATTGTCATATTGCAAATAGTCATTCTTTGCTCAACACTTAAAGATCTTATTAAATCTCCAGCATATTCCACAACAGATCCTGTACCACCTGCTGTACCTATTTTTCCAATTATTTGAAGTATT
>CACEEJ010000029.1 GCA_902558545.1 uncultured Pelagibacteraceae bacterium
TTTTAACCAAAACAATAGTAAATAATAATAATCTTGTAACTGTTTGTCAGGAAGCAAACTGCCCTAATATAACTGAATGTTGGAGTAAGCGACATGCAACCTTTATGATTATGGGAGACACCTGTACAAGAGCTTGTGCTTTTTGTGATGTCAAAACTGGTGTACCAGGAAAATTAGATCAACTTGAACCTGTAAAGATTGCAGAAGCAGTAAAAAAATTAAATTTAAAACATGTTGTGATTACTTCAGTGGATAGAGATGATTTGGATGACGGTGGATCAAAACATTTTTTTGAAGTGATTAAACAAACTAGAAAATCAAACCCAAACACTACTATTGAAGTTCTCACACCAGACTTTTTAAGGAAAGGTGATGCCTATAAAAAAGTTTTAGATGCTAAACCAGATGTCTTTAATCATAATATTGAAACTGTCCCTAGTCTTTATTTAAAAGTTCGACCTGGATCTAGGTATTTTGCATCTTTAGAACTTTTGAAAAATACAAAAAAAGTTAATAAAAATATTTTTACTAAATCTGGAATAATGGTTGGGTTAGGGGAGACAAGAGATGAAATTTTACAAGTCATGGATGATTTGAGAGCTGCAGATGTTGATTTCATAACGATTGGTCAATATTTACAACCTTCAACTAAACATTATCCATTAGATCGATATTACACGCCAAAAGAATTTGAAGATTTAGGAACAATAGCAAAAGCTAAAGGATTTTTGTTAGTATCTTCATCCCCTTTAACTAGATCTTCATATCATGCAGATGAAGACTTTGCGAAACTACAACAAAATAGATTAAAAAATAATTAATGCCAAAAGCATCAGTTAAGCGATTAATTGATAACAGAAAAGATAAACTAATTGAGTTTGTTTTAGATATTGAAAAATATCCAGAATTTATTCCTTTCTGTGATAATTCAAAAGTTTATGAGAGAAGTGACAATGGTGATACAATAAATATAATTGCAGATCTTACAATAGGTAGGGGGCCGTTTAAGGATACATTTAAAAGTGACGTTAAATTAAATAAAAAAAATGATCATATTCATGTTGTTAATTTAGGTGGACCATTAAATCATTTAGAAAATAATTGGAAATTTACTGAGCTAGGAAATGATACTGATGGTTACAAAACTGAGGTTATGTTTGATATTGATTTTGAAATTGAAAATAAGTTTTTAAATATTTTAATGACTAAATCTTTTCAATTTGGTTTAGAAAAGATAGCAGACGCGTTTCAAAAAAGAGCTGAAAGTATTAAATAATTTTACTGATTATCTTAATTACTGTTCGAACAGTTAATTTTTGAATTGAATTACGGTTTCTTGATTTAAATTTATTTTCTTTAATAATCAAAGTTTTACCTTTTTTGATACCAATATAAACAAGACCAACTGGCTTTTCTTTTGATCCTCCACCTGGACCAGCAATTCCTGTTATCGAAACGTTGATTTTACTCTTTGAAATTTTAGATAAACTTTGAACCATTGCCTTACAACACTCAGGGCTTACCGCACCATATTTTCTAATAATATTTTTATTAATTTTTAATATCTTTATCTTGGCTTGATTAGAGTAGGTCGTTAGACCCATTTGAAAATATTTTGATGAATTAGCTAATTTAGTTAAATTATGAGCCAATAATCCACCCGTACAAGACTCAGCAACAGATATAGTTAATTTTCTTTTAATTAATTTTTTATGAAGCAATTGAATACTCATTAGAATTTAAGACTTATTATGTATATTAATATCATTGAATATAACCCAGCCATTATATCATCCATAATTATTCCAAAATAGTTTTTATGGTTTTTATCAAAATAACTTACTGGAAAAGGTTTTAGGATGTCAAAAAATCTAAAAAAAACAAAAGATAAAATATAATAAATTTCAATTGAAATACTTATTTGATTAGTTTGATTTAAATATAATAACAAAATTAAAGGCATGGATTGCCCCAAAACTTCATCGATTACTATTTGTCTTGGATCTTTATTTTTAAATTCAGATTCAGAGTCTTTCACAGCATAAAATGAATAAAAGAATAAAAGTATAAAAAAAATAATTGAAAACTTAAGATCTGTGTAACCTAAAATTTCGTAAGCAATATAAATAAAAACAGCTGTTACAGCAGAGGTTACAGTTCCAGGAATTTTGGTTAAATATCCATAACCAAAAAAAGTAGATAACAAAACATTTATTTTTTTCATTGTGTTATTGAACAAATAACTTCACAAGCTATTGCTTTTTCCTTTCCGATTAATCCAAGTTTTTCTACTGTTTTACCTTTTAGGTTAATTAATTCTTTATCAATATTTAATAAATTAGATAGAGATTTGATTATTTTGTCGCGATACTTTGAAACTTTTGGCTGTTCACATATTAAATTTATGTCTAAATTATTAATATAAAAATCATTATTATTTAATATCTCAAGAATAGGTTTAAGCATTTTTGGTGATCTAATATTTTTATATTTCTTTTGATTATCTGGAAAAAAAGTACCAATATCTTTTTTTCTCATTGCCCCAAGAAGAGAATCAATTATTGAATGAATAATCACATCTCCATCCGAATGACCTTTAAGCCCTGAGTGATGAGGGATTTTTATTCCACCTAAAAAAAGTTTTTTGCCTCTTATTAATCTATGGATATCATAACCAATACCAAAATAAGTCTTATTAGTTGCGATATCTTCTTTAAATGTAATTTTGTTATTTAAATTTTCTCCTTTAATAAATTTAACTTTTAAATTGTTTTCAATAAATAATGTTGCTTCGTCAGTAATTTTATTTTTGTGTTTGCTTGAAAGAATATATAAATCTTTAAATTTAAAAGCTTGAGGGGTTTGAGTTAAAATTGAATTATTTCGATTTAAATTAAAAAGTTGGTTTTTAACTTTGTATTTAATAGAATCTTTTGATTTTATAGAAGGTATTACTGCTTTATTGTTTTTAAGTGATTTAATTAGTTTTTTTAAAAGCTTTATAGTAAAATTTGGTCTGGCAGCATCGTGAATTAGAACATTAATAGGTTTAAATTTTTTTATATATTTTAAAGCTATTAATGAAGAATCAGATCTTTCTTTACCACCTTCTATAATTGATACATTTTTAGGAAATTTTTCTTTAATACTTTTTTTATTATTTACGACCAATATAATTTTTTTAAATAGCTTTGATTTTATTGCTTTTTCTAAAGAATGTTTAAAAAGAGCCTTGTTTTTATAAATATTGAATTGCTTTGGTTTTTTTGAATTAAATCTTTTGCTTTGTCCCGATGCTAGTATTATAAAATAATTATTCATTTATATGGTAGTTTTTATATTCAAATGTACGAATTTATTAAAAAAAATATATATTTAATAATATTATTTATTATCACATTATCGATAGGTTTTTTAACCTTTTTAACTTTTATAGATAAAGGTTTTATAGAATTAACAGATCAAAATTTACAAATATTATTAGTTCTTAATATCTTTCTTTTAATAGCGCTTTTTATATTTATTTTTATAGAAATAAGAAGTGCAATCAAAAATGATATTGATAAAGATGGTTTAAAATCAAATAAAAAATATATCACATATTTTGGTTTATTCACGTTAATACCATCAGTAATAATCTCAATATTCTCTCTATTTTTATTTTCTTTCGCTTTAGAAAAATATTTCGACAAAAAAGTTACAACTGTTGTTAACAATTCCTATGAGTTAGCAAAAAATTATGTTGATGAAATTAGAAATAAAATACAATCCGATATTGTTTTGATAGCTTTTGACATCAATAAAAGTAAAAAATTTTTAAATGACTATCAAAATGAATATAGTAGGTTTTTAGATACACAGAAAATAATTAGAGACGTAGACGAAATACATATAATCGATATAAATAAAAAACTTTTGTTTACCACTTTAAAGGACGATCAGCCATACATACCTCCGGTTGATAAAGCTCTTAATCTAGTTCTAGATGATGACAGACCTTTAAAAATCATTAATGCTCCTAAAAATATTTCAGCTTCAATAATGAGATTGCAAAATTTTAACGATAGATTTTTGTACGTAGTTAAATACTTGGATGAGGATATTTCAAGATATTTAACAGAGTCTCAAGAAGCCATTAATTTTTACTATACCGTCGAAGAAAAAAGTACTGGAATTAAAATATCATTTGCTATTATATATATTATAGTTGTTAGTGTCTTATTGTTTGTTTCTATATCTATCGCGATCAGATTTTCATCTAGATTTTTTAGATCTATTAATAACTTAATCCTTGCCTCAACATCCATTGGACAAGGAAATTTTAATGCAAAAGTTCCTGAAGTTAAGACAGATAAAGATTTAGAGACTTTAAACAAAAATTTTAACTTAATGATAGATAGGCTGAAAAGCCAGCAAGAAAGATTAATTATTAACGAAAGGCACGAAGCATGGGGAAATTTAGCGAGAAAACTTGCTCATGAAATTAAAAATCCACTTACACCAATTCAATTAACTATAGATAGATTAAAAAATAAATATTCTCAACGATTAGAAGAAAATGAAACTGACAATTTTAAAGAAAATTTAAAAATTATAAATAATCAAATAAAACAAATCGAAAAACTAGTTAATGAATTTTCTGACTTTGCAAGAATGCCAAAACCCATATTTAGAGAAAATAATTTAGTAGATATTATTCATGAAAATATAAATTTGCTTAAAGAATTAGATAATTCTATTGAAATTATGTTTAAAAAAGATTTCGAAAAAATTACTTTAGAGAGTGATAAAGAACAAATAAGCAGAGTTTTTTTAAATCTAATTAAAAATTCTATTGAAAGTATCAATCAAAAAGCTCAAAATAATAACAATTTCAGCAAAAAAATTGCTATTGAACTTACTGAAGATGATAACCACATAAAAACAACTATAGAAGATAATGGTGTTGGTTTTAGTGAATTAAAAAATAATATTAAAGATATACTTAATCCGTATTTTACAACCAAAAAAAATGGAACAGGTTTAGGATTATCAATAGTTAATAAAATAATTAATGATCACAATGGAAAAATAGATTTTATACCAATTAAAAATGGTGCAAAAATTAATATTACATTTTTAAAATAATAATGAGTGAAGAAATTTTAATCGTAGATGACAACGCTGATATCAGAAATATAATTAATGAATTGATTATAGATGCTGGTTATAAAACACGTCTAGCAGCAAATTATAACCAAGCACTTGCTGAAATCGATAAAAAATTACCCGATGTTGCAATTCTTGATGTTAAATTGGATAAGGGGGACAATGATGGTATTGAGCTTCTTTCACATATTAAATCTAAAAATAAAGATACTCCTGTTATAATCATTTCTGGACATGCTAATATTGAAATGGCTGTAAAATCATTGCAACATGGAGCGTTTGAATTTATAGAAAAACCATTTGACCAGGAAAGATTACTTAATTTTATTAAAAGAGCAGTTGAAAACTTTAATTTAAAAAAACAAAATAAAGAATACGAAAGTAAATTATTTTCATCTTATGAACTAATAGGAAACAGCAAAAATATAGTAAATATAATTGATCAAATTAAAAAAATTTCAGTAACTGAAAGTAGAGTTTTTATAAGTGGTCCTTCAGGTTCAGGAAAGGAATTAATTGCTAGAAAAATTCATAAAGCTTCGTCTAGGAGCAAAAATCCATTTATTATCCTAAATGGTGCTT
This sequence comes from uncultured Pelagibacteraceae bacterium, assembly GCA_902558545.1. GTDB lineage: Bacteria > Pseudomonadota > Alphaproteobacteria > Pelagibacterales > Pelagibacteraceae > Pelagibacter. The sequence continues at coordinate 5,731 of CACEEJ010000029.1, forward strand.
TACTAGATATCAACAAATATGAATTAGAATTATTTGGTGAAGAGAAAGAAAATGGCTCAATCTCATATGGCGCACTTGAAAAAGCTAATAAAGGAACACTTTTAATTGATCAAGTTTCAGAAATACCATTAGAAATACAGTCTAAAATACTAAGAGTTTTGACTGATCAAAAATTTAAAAGAGTTAACGGAAGTAATGATGTAAGTGTGGATGTAAGATTAATTTGTTCATCAAGTAAAGATTTAAAAAAAGAAATAGAAATTGGAAATTTTAGAGAAGATTTATTTCATAGAATAAATGTTTTTGAAATAAATATTGAACCATTAAATCAAAGAATTTCAGATATACCTTTGTTAATTAAATATTTTTCAAAAAAAATATCTGAAAATTATACGATTAAAGAATTAGATATAGATGAAAATAATAGTTACATACTTAATCATAATTGGCATGGCAATGTTAGAGAATTAAGAAATTTAATTGAGAGAATAGCAATATTGCAACCTGACACTAAGGATAAAATTTCAAATATTATTAAGGAATCTTTAAAAAATACAAATTTTGACGATCAATTGGCTGAAAATAGCCTTTCTGTGCCATTAAAAGAAGCTAGAGAAAAGTTTGAAAAGGAGTATTTAACTATTCAACTGAAAAAGTTTAATGGAAATATTTCAAAAACAGCTAATTTTGTTGGTATGGAAAGAAGCGCATTGCACAGAAAATTAAAAGGTTTGGGTATCAAAGAGTTTAATTAGATGAATATAATCATTTGTGGAGCTGGTAGAGTAGGGTTTACTATTGCTAAACAGCTAAGTGAACAAGGTCATTCAATAACAGTTATAGACCCTTCCAGTGAAGATATTCAAAAAATCGATGAAGCTTTAGATGTAAAGGCTATTGTTGGAAAAGGCACATATCCATCAATTTTAGAAAAAGCTAACGCTGTAGAGACAGACATGATTATTGCAGTTACTAGAAACGATGAAATTAACATGCTTATTTGCCAAATAGCATTTTCAATTTTTAAAATTCCAAAAAAAATAGCAAGAATAAGATCTCAAGATTATCTAAACCCAAAATTTACAAGAGTATATAATAAAGAAAATTTACCTATAGATGTCATCATTTCTCCTGAAATTGAAATTGCAAAATCAATTCAAAGAAAACTTGAGGCACCTGGAGCGCTTGATAGTGTTCCATTTGCTGATAATAAAATCAGATTATTAGAAATTTTAATTAATGAAAATTGTAAATTAATTAATATCAAGCTTAATGATTTAACAAAAAAACATCCTAATTTAGATGCAAATATTATAGGAATTATAAGAGAGGATAAATTCATAATTCCAAAAAAAAATGACGATGTAAGAAAAAACGATAAAATTTATGTGATAATAAATTCATCGCAAATGATAGAAACCTTAGAAGCTTTTGGACATGACGAAAAAGTATCTAAAAATATTTTAATTGTGGGTGGTGGTAATATAGGTTTTAATTTAGCCAAAAACATCGAAGAAACCTTGGATGCTGTAAGAGTTAAGATAATTGAAAAAAATAAAGAAAGAGCTGAATTTCTTGCCAGTGAGTTAAATAATACAATTATCATTAATGGAGATGCTTTAGATGAGGAAGTTCTTGCAGAGGCTAATTTACAAGAAGCCGAAACTGTTCTTGCTTTAACAAATGATGATGAGGATAATTTGATGGTAAGTGTGCTTGTTGAAAAATTTGCAAAAGACGAAAAGGATATTGATGATAAAAGAACCATGGCTTTAATTAATAAGCCTAATTATTCTTTATTACAAAACTCTTTAAAAATTGATGATCTTATTGATCCGAGAATGAACACAGTCTCTAGTATTTTAAAACATATTCATAAAGGAACAATTGAAACAGCTTATACAATTATGAATGGTGAATATGAAGTAATTGAAGCTGAAATTATAGAAACATCAGAACTTATAAATAAAGAATTAAAAAATTCTAACTTACCTGAAGAAATAAGAATAGGTGCTGTATTAAGAGAAAATAAAGTTATTATACCTAGATCAAATTTTGTTTTTCAAAAAGAGGACAAAGTTGTTTTTTTAGCAAAGAAAGATTCTATTTCGGTAGTTGAGAATATATTTAGAATTAGTTCTATTTAATTAAATGTCATTTTTTAAAGTAAAATACTTGAGTTTTTTTTTTATATTAATTTCTATTTTTTCTTTTTTGAATATTATTTATTCATACTATTTTAATTTATATCTAAATTTAAACACATATTATTTTAGCTTAATTATTTCTACATTAATTGGAGTAATTTTTTACAAAGTTAAAACTAATTCCAAAAAACCCTCAATATTTGAAAAAATACTAACCGTCTTATTGGGATATTTTTTAATGCCTTTGATTTTATCCATACCTTTTTATTTAAGTATTTATAATTTATCTTTTTTAAATTCTTTATTTGAAGCTGTTTCTGGATTTACTTCAACAGGTTTTACTGTCTTTGAAAATATTAAACATATCGATCAAGGCTTAATTTTATGGAGGTCATCAATACAATGGATAGGTGGGTTGTATTTTTTATATTCAATTATTTTTTTAATTGATATTTATGATGAAAGTTTAAAAAAATCTTTAACTAATTTTTTATCTTTTAATTCTTCTGAGATTTTAAAACAATCAATTAAAATTCTTTTATTATATTCAGGATTAACAATATCAATTTTTTTAATTCTAAACATTCTTGGAATTAGATCATTTAATTCGCTGAATTTAGCAATGA
>CACEEJ010000030.1 GCA_902558545.1 uncultured Pelagibacteraceae bacterium
GGCCTAATGTATTAGCAACTAAATTTAATGCTTCTGTAGCACCTTTTGTAAAAACAATTTCATTTTTATCTTTAGCGTTTATATATTTTTGAACTGATGATCTTGTGTTTTCATATAAATTTGTTGCTGCTACAGCAAGATAATGAACACTTCTTCCAACATTAGAAAATTGTTTGGTATAAAATTCATTAATTCTATCCACAACTATTTTTGGTTTTTGTGATGAATTTGCACTATCTAAATAAACTAGATCATTATTTTGAATTTTTTCATCAAAAATTGGAAATTCTTTTTTTATCTGATCAATATTCATTCTTTAATTCCAAGCATATTTTTTATTAGGTTTTTTATTTCTGAATCAGTAATTTTTTCCACAACGTCAAGCAGAAAACCATTGATTAATAGCTCTCTTGATTGTTGATAACTTAAACCTCTAGACATTAAATAAAATATAGAGTCTTCATTTAAACTGCCTGATGCTGAACCATGCGAACATTTAACGTCATCAGCATAAATTTCTAGTTCTGGCTTGGCATTAAACTCTGACTCTTTGTTTAGTAATATTGCTTTGCTCAATTGGTATCCATCAGTTTTCTGAGCATCTGAATTTACAAATATTTTGCCTTGATACACTGCTTTAGAGCTTTGTTCTAAAACACTTTTAATTAATTGATAACTTTTTGTATTTTCAGTTAAGTGATTTATTATTGATCTAATTTCGTGATGTTTATCATTATTCAATGAAAAAACACCATTAACAAAAGCTGATGCATAAACTCCGTTTAAATTACAGTTTATCTCATTTTTAGAAAAATTTGATCCAGAAGATAAAATAAATGTTTCAGAAATACTGTTCTTATCTTGATCAATATTATTAAAAGAATACTTAATATTTTTATTATCAAATTTATCTAATTTATAGTTTTTTAAAACAGCATTTTCCTTTAATTCAAAGTTATAAAATATATTTAAAAAATTCTTTTCAGATGTATCATTAAACAAATCAATTAATCTTAACGAGCTATCTTTATCTAGTTCAAAATTAAGTCGTAAATTAATATTTTTAGACCAAATTTTTGAATTTGTTGTATGATAGATAATTAGAGGTTTTGCTAACTGATAACCTTTTTTTACCAAAATTTTAAAACATTTATTAGTAAAGGCATTATTTAAGTCAGATAATGAATTGCTATTTTCAAATTCATTTATAGTTTCTGATTGATCAATTATTTCTATTTGATCTTTTTTTTCATATTCAAAATCGATTTTTTCAATTCTACCATTTATAAAAACTATTTTATTGTGCTCTAATCCATCTACAAATACAGAGGTATCAACTTTGTTAGTAGAAGCTTGATCATTATAAAAACTAAGTTCTCCAATATTATTTTTAATTATTTGATTAAGATCTGAAAATTTCCAATCTTCTTCTTTTTTATTTGGAAAACCTTTGTCTATAAAATTATCTAAACAAAATTTTTTTATCTCAATATCTTTTTGAGATAAACTTAAATTTTTAATACTATTATAAAAATCTTTTTGTAATTGTTCTTTCATTTAATTAAAATTTTCGTATCCTTTTTTCTCTAATTCTAAAGCTAAATCTGGACCACCAGATTTTACAATTTTTCCATTCATCAAAACATGAACAAAGTCAGGTTTTATATAATCAAGTAATCTTTGGTAGTGTGTAATAATTAAAAATGAATTATTTTTATCTCTTAATGTGTTAACTCCATCTGCAACAATCTTTAAAGCATCAATATCTAAACCAGAATCTGTTTCATCTAAAATTGAAAGTTTTGGAGCTAGCAACGACATCTGTAAAATTTCGTTTTTCTTTTTTTCTCCTCCAGAAAAACCAACATTTAATTGTCTGTTTAATTTTTCCTCATCAAATTTTAATTCTTTAGACTTTTCTTTTACCAATTTTAGAAACTCAATAGCATCAAGCTCCTTCTCACCCCTAGCTTTTCTAACAGCATTTAAAGAAGTTTTTAAAAATATATTTGTATTTACACCTGGAATTTCTAAAGGATATTGGAAAGCTAAAAATATACCCTTGTGTGCTCTTTCCTCTGTTTCAAGCTCAAATAAATCTTTTTCTTCAAAAAGAACTTCCCCGGAAACCTCATATCCTTTTTTTCCTGATAAAATATTGGACAAAGTACTTTTTCCAGATCCATTAGGACCCATAATTGCATGAACCTCACCGGGGTTTATATCTAAGGATAGCCCATTTAAAATAGACTTATTATCGATGGTTGCATTTAAATTATTTATTTTAAGCATTAGCCTACACTTCCTTCCAAACTGATGCCCACAAGTTTTTGTGCTTCTACAGCAAATTCCATAGGTAATTGTTGCAATACTTCCTTGCAAAAACCGTTAACAATTAAGCCAACAGCTTCCTCTGGATTTAATCCTCTTTGCTGACAATAATGTAACTGCTCTTCACTAATCTTGGATGTAGTTGCCTCATGAGCAATATTGGACTCAGAATTTTTATTTTTTATATAAGGAACAGTGTGAGCTCCACATTTGTTACCCATTAATAAAGAGTCACACTGAGTATAATTAGTTGAATTTTTGGCTTTTGATGAAATATCAACTAAACCTCTATAAGTCATATCTGAACTACCAGCTGATATTCCTTTCGAAATTATTTTACTTTTAGTATTTTTACCTAGATGGATCATTTTAGTACCTGTATCTGCTTTTTGATGATTGTTAGTAATAGCTATTGAATAGAACTCACCAACAGAGTTATCTCCTTTAAGAATACAACTAGGATACTTCCAGGTAATTGCAGAACCTGTTTCAACTTGTGTCCATGAAATTTTTGAATTTTTTCCCTTGCATAAACCTCTTTTAGTTACAAAATTATAAATTCCACCTTTGCCATCTTGATCACCTGGATACCAATTTTGAACAGTTGAATATTTTATTTCCGCATCATCAAGTGCAATTAGTTCTACATTAGCAGCATGTAATTGATTTTCATCTCGCATTGGAGCTGTACATCCTTCTAAATAGCTAACATAACTTCCTTTATCTGCAATAATTAAAGTTCTTTCAAATTGACCTGTATTAGATGCATTAATTCTAAAATAAGTTGATAGTTCCATTGGACATCTAACACCTTCTGGAATGTATACAAATGAACCATCTGTAAAAACTGCTGAATTTAATGTTGCAAAAAAATGATCACTTGTTGGAATTACAGAGCCTAAATATTTTTTAACTAATTCAGGATGATTTTGAATTGCTTCTGATATCGGGCAAAATATAATTCCTTGTTTAGTTAGTTCATCTTTAAATGTAGTAGCTACAGAAACTGAGTCAAATACAGCGTCAACAGCTATTCCATTTAATCTAGCTTGCTCTTGCAAAGGAATTCCAAGTTTTTTATAAGTTTCTAAAAGTTTAGGATCCAGTTCATCTAAGCTTTTGGGTTTATCTTTCATGCTTTTAGGAGCAGAGTAATAATATAAATCTTGATAATCTATTTTTGGAAATTTAGGTTTCTGCCAATCCGGTTCTTTTAATACCTTAAATCTTTCGAAAGCTTTTAGTCTGAATTCAAGCATCCATGCAGGTTCTTTTTTTATATTTGAAATAAATTTAATAACATCTTCATTCAAACCTTTTGGGGCTTGAATATTTTCTATGTCTGTCGAAAAACCATATTTATAGTCTTTTAAATTATTTATTTCTTTTTGTCTGTTATCCATTCTAAACTCTTGTTTCTTTGTTGTTGTTTAATAAATCTTTCAGGCTTTTATTTTCAAAGAATGTATTTATGTGTATCTCTAATTCGTCCCATAAATTATGAGTAATGCACTTTGTGGCTTTGCCGTTGCATCCTTTTTTAGATTCTTTTTTACATTGAACAGTTTTTACTTTTTCATCCACAGCGTTAAAAATATTTGTTAATTTAATATCGCTCGGGTTTTTATTAAGAATATATCCTCCCTGAGTTCCTCTAATACTTTTAACAATTTCGTTTCTTTTTAATTTAGAAAAAATTTGTTCTAAGTAATCTAAAGATATGCCTTGTCTCAACGATATATCTCTTAGAGATACCGGATTGATGTTATTGAACCTAGCTAAATCAACTAATGCCATTACAGCATATCTTCCTTTTGATGTAAGTTTCATAATTACCCTTAAATAGGGGGGTTTTATACATACCTGACTAAAATGGTCAAGATTAGAGTATAAAAAAAAACTAACATATTGTCGCTGACTTGTGATAAACGTACATTTTTTTTGAGAATAATAATCAATATCGCTTATGGATAACAAAATTTTAGAAATATTTATACCTGGTCCTGCAGGAAGACTTGAGGCTAAATATTATAAAAGTAAAAAAAATACTTCACCAATTGCTTTAGTGTTACAGCCCCATCCTCAATATGGAGGAACTATGAATAATAAAGTAGTAGTTGATACTTTTCATGCATTTATGGATAATGATTTTTCTGTATGCAGAGTAAATTTCAGAGGTGTTGGTAAAAGCGATGGTGAATTTGATAATGGTCAAGGAGAACTCGCTGATGCAGCAGCAGCCTTAGATTGGTTGGAGAGAGAAAATTTTGACAATTCACAATGCTGGGTTTCAGGATTTTCATTTGGATCTTTGATTGCAATGCAATTGTTGATGAGAAGACCAGAAATAAACAGATTTATAGCTATTTCACCACAACCAAATGTTTATGATTTTTCTTTTTTATCTCCATGTCCAGCTTCAGGCTTGGTTATTTATGGTAAAAAAGATGAATTAGTACCAGTAGAATTCATTGCAGAATTAGATAAAAGATTAAGCGCTCAAAAAGGAATTAAAGTAGAATTTAATTCAATATCAGAGGCTAATCATTTCTTTTCAAAAACAAGTGACGCTTTAGTAAAGCATCTTGATAAATATATAAAAAAAGAAACAGCACTTTATTAAAAATTTTCTACCAGTTTTCCACCCACTGTATATTCTCTACATCCAGTTGTTGTGCTAAAAGAAATTGGCAAATTTAAAAAAGACCTTATAGCCAAAAATGCAAATGCTTGGGACTCAATAAAATCACCATTTAAATTATAATTATCTATTGTTTCTAAAGTGATATTATTTTCGTTGGATGTGTAATTTGTTATACAATTAATTAAATTACTATTTTTTCTACCACCACCGCAGATTAAAAAAGTAATAGTATTTTTTTGGCTAATATATTTTAACCCTTCTGCAATCAGATATGCTGTAAAATCTGTTATTGTAGCACAACCATCTTCTAATGATAAACCTCTTGCAAAAGATACATCGAAATTTTTAATATCTAATGATTGTGAGTATGAATTTATTTTAAAATTATCTATTGCCTGATTTAAAATTAGTTGATCAACTTTTCCTGATTTAGATAGTTCACCATTTTTATCAAATTTTTTATTGGAATTATTTCTTACCCATTCATCAATTAAACAATTACCAGGACCTATATCAAAAGCAGAAAGGTTTTTTTGAAAATTATCGGAGTCATTAATAACTTGTGTAACATTTGCAATACCACCAATATTTAAGAAACCTAATGGAAATTTAATATTAAAATTTTGATTGATTTTTTTTGATAAAATATGATGAAAAATTGGTGTTAAAGGGGCACCTTGACCATTATTTTGAATATCCGCTTGTCTAAAATCATATACGACTTTTTTTTTTACTATTTGAGATAACAATTTCCCATCTCCTAATTGATGGGTAATTTTCTCAATTGGGTTATGAAAAATTGTTTGACCATGAAAACCTATCAAATCAATGGGTTCTCTGTATTTTTTTAATGATTGATTAACTGCATCAGCGTGAAAAAGAGTTAAATTACGCTCTAATTCTCTTAATTTTTCTGAATTTTGTAAAAGATCTTTCTTTGTTAAGACTAAATCTCTTAATCGAACTAACTGATCCTGAAGATTTTTATCATACTCATAATAATCATCTAAAATATTTGAAAATTCATCGTATCCATCTGAGCTAATTATAGATAAATCAATACCATCCATAGATGTTCCGCTCATTAGTCCAATTGCAGTATATAATTTTTTTTTCATTGATATGCTTTTTAAAAAAAATTTGTATATTGTAACTATAAACTTATGAATAAATTTTTAAAAGAATTTAAAGATAGAGGTTTTTTCTATCAATGTACAAGTGAAGATGAATTATCTAAACAATTAGATCAAGAAAAGATTAAAGGTTACATAGGTTTTGATTGTACAGCTGAAAGCTTACATGTGGGTAGCTTATTGCAAATAATGTGTTTGCGACTACTACAAAAAAATGGACATCGACCAATAGTTTTACTTGGTGGAGGAACTACAAGAATTGGAGATCCATCTGGTAAAGACAAAACTAGAAAAATATTAAGCGAAGAGGAGATTGAGAAAAATATTAAAAATATCAAAAATATTTTAAAAAAATTTTTAGATAATAATGATCCAAATACAAAACCTATATTTGTAAATAATCATACTTGGCTTAAAGATTTAAATTATATTTCTTTTTTAAGAGATGTAGGAAAACATTTTACGATAAATAGAATGTTAACGTTTGATAGTGTAAAACTTAGATTGGATAGAGAGCAGTCGCTGAGCTACATGGAGTTTAATTACATGATTTTACAAGCATATGATTTTCTTGAATTAAATAAGAAAGAAAATTGTGTCTTGCAAATGGGAGGTTCGGATCAATGGGGAAACATTGTTAATGGTGTTGAGCTTATTAAAAGATATTCTAATCATCAAACCTTTGGTTTAACAACACCCTTAATTACTTTAGCAACTGGTGCTAAAATGGGAAAAACTGAAAGTGGGGCTATTTGGTTAGATGAAAAATACTTATCAGCTTATGATTATTGGCAATTTTGGAGAAACGTAGATGATAGAGATGTAATTAAATTTTTAAAAATGTTTACTGAAATTGAAATTAAGGAAATAGAAACAATTAAAGATAAAGATATAAATGAATTAAAAATACTACTTGCTAATAAAACTACAGAAATGTTACATGGAAAGGATGCTGCTAAAAATTCCGAGCAAGCAGCAAAAGAAGCTTTCTCTGGAAACACTCTGGGTTCAAATTTGCCTAAAATTAATATTCAATCAAATAAAATAAAAGAAAAAATAAATATAGTAGACCTTGTTTTGTTATCTAAATTAGAAAGCTCAAAAAGTGAAATCAGAAGACTTATAAAAGGAAATGCGGTAAAAATAAATGACGATGTTATTTCAGATGAAAAATTTGAAATTAATAAAAATTTGTTTAAAGATAATTACCTTAAACTTTCCCTTGGAAAAAAAAGACATATTAAAATAGAATTAAATTAACTATTTTTTAATTTTTTCTAAAGTTCTAGTGATAAATCTGGGTGTTAACGTTTTTATAGGGTTTACAGTAGTTTTTAAATCTTTAAGAGGGCCTTTAATTTTAAAACTGACTCCAAATACACCATCACCTACTTTCTTTCCAATCAATAAATCTCCAAGTAAAGGTATAGAGGCAATGGATCTGTTGATTGTTGTTGCTGGAACCAATGTTCCTCTTAAACTAATTAATTTATCCTCCTCTATGTATCCTTCCAATAAAACAGATATTGCCGGCCCAATTGCGTATAACTCCTGAATTTTCATAAGTTTATCTTGATTGGTAAAATTCATCTCAAAATCTGTAAATCTAATCCCCTCTCCTGTAAGCAAGTCTGCTATTCCTTGAAGAGACGCAAGAGCTAACAACTTAGCTAGAGCTGGAATTTCTTTAACTTTAAAATTATCAATTACTAATTTTGAAGTTGAGATCCCATCTTTTTTTATAGAGTAAAAGTCTAAATATCCCTCACGATCATCTCTAAATCCTTTGATAAATTTATATCTGTCTACCAAAGGTTTTGCTTTAGATGAGAAAAGAGTGGTAATTTTTTCACCTTGATCATTTTTTTTAATTGTAAATCTTATTTTTTGTGAATTGTTATAAAAGGCTAAAATATCTGCTTCTTCTACTTTATTATTAATAATTTTTATCTTTCCACTTAAATCCTTAACAAAGTATATTTTATCAAAGTAAACTTCACTAAAATTAAGTTCCAAACTTACATTATTTTCAAAAAGATTGTTTTCTTTTTTATCGTCTGCATCTAGTAAATTCGAAATTAAAGAATTTGCATTAAATGTAGTGCCATCAATTAAATAATTATGACCCTCTACTTTTTTTATATTGTAATTATTTTTTTTATTTTCTGTATCAAAATAATCAAAATTTGCCTGATCAATTTTTATTAGTTGATTAGAATTATTTAGAGATAAATTCTTAATTTTAATATAATTATTTTCTTCATTAAGAATAAAGCTATTGATATTTAAATTTTTATTATTTTTTAGTTCTCCATTAA
>CACEEJ010000031.1 GCA_902558545.1 uncultured Pelagibacteraceae bacterium
TTACCCAAAAGTTTGATATTTTTTCTTATGGATTTAATAAAAGAGTAGAGCTTCAAATCAGAAAACTTTCAAAGTTTGATTTTGAAATAGTGAATAATGATATTTTTGAAAAGAAAAAAAAATTAAACTTTAAGAAAGAAAAAAATTTTGAAAATATATGGGTTTTTGGAGGATCAACAAGTGATGTAGCTTGTAGGAGTCAAAATGATACATCTTGGCCTAATGAGTTAAATAACGAAAATTATAAAATTACAAGTTTTGCAAAAAGTGGAACTAATACTGATTTCGCTTTAAATTCTTTAATTTCAAAAATAGACTCAGGGAAAATAACAGAAAATATTTTATGGGCTAATTTTGCAAATGAAACAGATGTTATTTTCTTTGGATTTAAAAAAAACCCTCAGTTATCTAGTAAGCAAGATCAAACTTATAAAATAAATAAATTTAAATATTTTATCAAATCATTAAATAAGTCATTAAAAAACTATAGTGTAAGCTTCTACATATTAGACGATTTTTATATAAGACTTATGTATAAACTCAATCTATCAAATAAAATTTATAATTTAAATAAAACATTGAGTTTTGATGATATAAAAATTTCAGCACAGAATTATTATTTAAACACTAAAAGAGCTATTGAATTAGCTGATAAATATAATATAAAATTTTTTATAGTAACATTATTTGACAAATCTGACATTATAGAGAATAAAACTTTAACAAATAAAGAGAAAGTTTTCTTTGATACGATTTTGAAAATTATTGATGAACACAAAAATGTTAATTGGATAAATTTAAAACGAAATCAAAAAATCAAAACATTACCAGATATCAATAAAGTTTTTTGTGATAATATTCACTTTACTAAATACGGCAATATACTAGTTTCTGAATTAATTAAAAATTATCTAAAAAATTAATAATAATTATAACAAAAGGATAGTTTTGAAATTTTATGTGTGGATTTATTTGTATTATTAATGAGAAAGAATTATCAAATAAATTAAATAAGTTGTCTAATAATAATTTATTATCAGATCATAGAGGTCCAGACTCTAAAAAAACTTATTCAAAAAAAAATTTTTATGGTTTATTTAGAAGATTAGCAATCATCGATTTAAGTCAAAGATCCAATCAACCATTTGAATCAGATGATGGAAGATACATAATTTTTTTTAATGGTGAGATATATAATTACTTACAAATTAAGAAAATTTTAAAAAAAAAAAATGTTAAATTTAAAACTAAAGGTGATGCAGAAGTATTATTAAAAGCATACCTTTTTCTTGGTAGAGATTTTATTAAACAAATACGGGGTATGTTTAGCTTTTGTATTTGGGATAATAAAAATGAAAAATTGTCAGTGTATAGAGATAGATTTGGACAGAAACCTTTATATTATTATAAAACATATAATGGATTAGTGGTTTCTTCTGAAATTAAAGATATTAAAAATTTAATTGATCTTAGAGAAAATCCTAATGCAGTTTTTAAATATTTATATAGAAATATTTTAGATGTAAATGATGAAACTTTTTATAAAAAACTAAAAAGATTAAAACCTTCATATAATTTGATTTATCAAAAAAATAAAATATTTTTAAAAAAATATTATTCAATAGATTTCTCTGAAAATAAAAAATTGAATACAAACGAATTTTTAGAAAATTTTAACGAAAATATAAATCTTCATTTACAATCAGACGTAAAAGTAGGTTTTTTGTTGAGTGGAGGTTTAGATTCTTCTTCGAATGTAGCATCTTCTTTGAATTATCAAAGTAAATTGAAAGCTTTTTCGATATTTCCTAGGCATACTTTTAGCGAGAAAAAATATATTAATAGTTTAATTAAAAAATATACTTTTAACCATCAATACGTACATGTAGAAAAAGAAATAAATAAATACGGAATTCAAAAAGTTTTATCTTTTCAAGATGAACCTTTTCATGCTTCAAATTGTATATATCAATTTTTTCTTCACAAAGAAATTAAAAACCAAAATTATAAAGTTCTTATAACAGGTGAAGGAGGTGATGAGGTTCTTGGTGGCTATAATCGAATGTTATTATATTATTTAACAGAACTTTTTTTTAGAAAAAAATATAATAGATTTAGTGAAATTATCAAAAAAAATAAGTTTAATAAAAATCTTATAATTAAAAAAGTCAATAATATTAAAAATAATGTAGAAAAAAATCTTTCAGACTTTGATGATAACACTTCATTTGAATTTACCAATGAACAAAATGTTTATCGCAATTATTACAATTTAAGATGGAATGATATCAAAAAAATTGATAATTTATTTTTTAAAAAAAGTTTAATAAATTCAATCTACTCTAATGATCTACAGATGGCACTTAGAATGTCTGATAGAAACTGTATGGCATCAAGTATAGAAAACAGAACTCCATTTTTAGATCATAAATTTGCTGAATATGTATTTTCTCATGAAACAGATGACTTCTTTTTTAATGCTAGAACTAAAGGCATGTTAAGAGCATCAATGAAAAACCTACTGTCAGAAAAAATTTTAAGCAGAAATGATAAAACGGGTAGACCTGGTAGTGATGCTCATTTTATATTTAACATAGTTTATAAAGATTTTATTGAAATTTTAAATAACTCTAAAATTGATGATTATGGATTTAATAAAAAAAAATTAATATTATCTTTAAATGAAACCAAAAAAAATATAAGAAGCAGCCTAAATAATTTTAATATACAACTAAAATATAAAACTAATTTTTATTTTAGGGTATACTGCTATTTAGTTTGGAGGAATTTAAATTGGTAAAAAAGAAAATTTCAAGTGGATCATGGACTTTTGGAAAAAATATTCCTTTGTCTTTTGATGATCATATTAAAAGAAGTATACCAGGATATGATGTTTCATTAAATTTAATTACAGAATTATCAACTTACTTTTTAACAGATAACTCTATTTGTTATGATGTTGGTTTTTCCACAGGAAAATTAATTTCAAATATATATGAAATCAATAAAGGAAAAAAAATAAAATTAATTGGTGTAGAACCAGAAAAAAAAATGGTTGATTTTTTTAAAAAAACTAAAATATACAGAAAGTCAAATAATATTAAGATAATAAATAAAAATATAGAAAATATCAGAATAGAAAATTGTGATTTAATTATTTCGCACTACACGTTGCAATTTATTAGGCAAAATCTTAGAATTGAAATTTTGAAAAAATTTTATGATAACTTAAATTTAGGTGGAGCATTCATTTTTTTTGAAAAAGTTCATGGAAATAATTCAAGATTTGAAAAAATTTTTTCTGATTTGTTAACAGATTTTAAGCTTAAAAATAATTTTTCCGATGAAGAAATTGTAAATAAAAATAAAGCGATTAGGGGTGTATTAAATCCTTTAAGTATAAATGAAAACTTAGCTTTATTAAAAAGGGCTGGCTTTAAAAAATTACAAATAATTTATCATAATATAAATTTTGCAGGAATTTTAGCGATAAAATGATTAAAATAAATTTACCTAAAAAAATTGAAAATATTAAAAAAGTTAAAACTAATCAAGACATAATTGAAAACAATTTAATAATAAAAAAACTTTTTAAAAAAAAAGTTTTTAATGATGATTTGCTTTTAGAAAAAAGTCTCAGTAATTATAAAAAAAAAGATATTAGAATTTCTAAAGTTCCTCATATTCCTGATTTGACAGATTTATATATTATTCACCAATTACTTTATTTAAATAATAGAATAAATGTTCTTGAATATGGAGCTGGATGGTCTTCAATAATTATATTAAAAGCATTAAATGATATAAAAATAAAAAAAAAATCTAGTTTTTATACTAGACTAAAAAAACCATATAATTTAACTATAGTCGATGATAATAAATTTTTTTTAAAAAAATCAAAAAAAATAATACTTTCATCAAAATATTATAGAAATAATGTAGACTTTCACTATTCACCTTGTCTTGTAACAAAGTTTAATAATAGGTATGCTACAGAATACAAGTCTCATCCTTTAGTTAATCCTGACTTTATATTTTTAGATGGGCCAAGTCAGTTTAATATCAAAGGTAGAGTAAATAATTTCACAGTTAACGATACAGAAATGATGCCGATGGCATGTGATATTCTGAAATTTGAAGCCTTTCTGACTCCTGGTACTATAATTTTAAGTGATGGCAGGACACCAAATATAAATTTTCTGAAGAATAACTTTCAAAGAAATTGGAAACATATAGAATTGGAGTGGAATGATAATCATATCTTATATTTAGACGAAAATCCTCTAGGCATATGGAATTTAGAACAATTAAATTTCTATAAAAATAAAAAATAATTTTTATGATAGATAAATCTGATGTTGAAATTCTTATCCCAACTTTAAATGAGGAAGGTAATATAAAAAATACTATTAAAGGCGTTAAAGAAAATGGTTTTAATAATATAACTATTCTTGATGGAAACTCCTCTGATAGAACTAAAGAATTTGCTTTAAGTATGGATTGTAAAGTTTATTTGAGCCAAGACAAAAACCTTCAAAGTTTTGGAGGTTCAATCATATCAGCAATTAATTCCTCTGAATCTAAATATTGTTGTGTATTCGATGGTGACGGCTCATTTGACCCTTCAAGTCTTAATTTAATGATTGAAAAAATAGACCAAAATTATGAATTTGTGTTTTGTTCCAGATATTTAGGTGGAGAAATAAGTGAAGATGATACCCTTATTACAAAAATAGGAAATATTTTTTTCACAAATTTCGTTAAAATTTTTTTTAAAATTAATACTACAGATGTATTATTTTTGTATTTTATGGCAAAAACAGAGCACCTTAGGTCAATGAATTGTAAGATGTTAGATTTTAGAATTTGTATTGAAATATTAATTAACGCATATAGTAAATTTAAATGTGTGGAGATATTTTCAAAAGAAAGAAAAAGAAAATTTGGAGAAAGTAAAGTAAATAAATTTATTGATGGACTAAAGCTCTTATCTTATTTAATAACTCTAAGATTAAATTTAAATAAAAATGAAAAAAAATAAATCTGCTTTTATTACTGGTATAACAGGACAAGATGGGTCTTATCTAGCTGAACTTCTTTTGAAAAAAAATTATACTGTTCATGGATTAATAAGAAGAACAAGTGTTCTAAATATTGATAGAATTCAAGAAATTATAGATAAATATGAAAAAATTAGAAAATTAAAAATTCATTATATTGATGTGACAGATACTTCAAGTATTACTAATTTAATTTTAAAATATAAACCTAACGAATTTTATAATTTAGCAGCAATGAGTCACGTTGGAATAAGTTTTTTCACAGGAGAAGCAACACTTAATATAAATTCTCTAGCATGTTACAGAATACTCGAATCTATTATGAAAAATCATAAATCTTGCAAATTTTACCAAGCATCATCTAGTGAAATGTTTGGTTCCTCAAAACCACCACAGAATGAAAAAACTGAATTTAATCCACAAAGTCCTTATGGTGTATCGAAAGTAGCTGCTTTTCATACTACAAAATATTTTAGACAGGCACATGGAATTTTTGCTTCAAATGGAATTTTATTTAATCATGAGTCTCCTAGAAGAGGCTTGAATTTTGTGACTCGAAAAATTACACATTCTTTAGCAAGAATTTTAATAGGGAAAGAAAAAAAAATTGAATTAGGAGATATCTCAACCAAAAGGGATTGGGGACATTCAAAAGATTATGTAAGAGGTATTTGGATGATGATGCAGCAAAAAAAAGCAGATGATTTTGTTTTATCAACAGGAATTAACTATTCAATAGAGGATTTTGTTAAAAAAGTTTTCAGAATTTTGAATCTAGATTGGAAAAAGTTTGTTACTACAAATAATAAGGCCTATCTTAGACCTTCTGAAGTAAGAAATTTAAAGGGAGATAGTTCGAAAGCAAGAAAAATATTGAAGTGGAAACCAAAGTATAATTTAGATGATTTATGTCTTGATATGCTTAAAAGTGATTTAAAATTGTATGGAATGACATTAGATGAAGCAAAAAAAATTGCAAAAAAATTATAAATCAAAAGAACCTTTACTTTATCAAATTAAACCAGTTTTTAAAAAAGAGATAAAAGATGATCTCATTAATTATATCAAAGGTGATAATTGGTTTACAGAATTTAAGTTTACTAAAAAGTTTGAAGAAAAATTCGCAAAATATACAAATTCAAAATATTGTATATGTTTTCCTAACGGAACTCTGACAATGTCCTCTGTACTAGATTGCTTAAAATTAAATAAAGGTTCTGAAGTTTTAGTATCAAATTATACAATGGTGGCTACAGCAAATGTTGCAAAATTTACAGGTCATAAATTAAAACTTGTCGATATATCAGATAAAGATTTGTGTATGTGTCCTGAAGATTTAATGAAAAAAATCTCCAAGAAAAGCAAGGTAGTTATATTCACTCACATGAATGGAAGAATTGGACAAATAGATAAAATTAAAAAAATTTGTAGAAGAAAAAATATTATTTTAATCGAAGATGCAGCGCATGCTATAGGAAGTTTTTTTAAAAAAAAACATGTAGGAAATTTGGGCATAGCAGGTTCTTTTTCATTTAGTATGCCAAAATTAATAACAATGGGTCAAGGTGGGGCAATAATTACAAATAATAGAAACTTAGCAAATAAATTAAGGCTCTACAAAAATTTTGGAAGAAAAAATTCAGGTGAGGATATCCATAATTATTTTGGATACAACCTAAAAATAACTGATATGCAATCCGTTTTAGGTTTGGGTCAACTTAAAATTATAAAATCTTTAATTAAAAAAAAAAAAAATATTTTTAAAAGATATGAGAGTAAACTTAAAAAAAATATAAAAATTAAACTTTTTAAAATAAAAAAGAATGAAACTCCATGGTCAGTAGATGTGTATATTGATAATATAAAAAAAATAAAAAAGATTTTAGAAAAAAAAAATATACTTACCAGATATGTATATCCACCTTTAAATTCTCAAAAAATATATAAAAATATCAAAAATTTACCAATTTCAGAGCATTTTTGTACAAGAGGTTTGTGGTTACCCTCAAGTTTAGATTTAAAAAATAAAGATATTGATAGAGTGTGCAAAGTTTTAAATCAAATTGTCAATTAACTATGAAATTTAAGACTAGAAAAAATTGCTTATGTTGTAAAAGCAAAAATATAATTGAAATAATAAATCTTGGTAATCACTCTTTTGCAGATAGGTTTATACCTTTATCTAAAAGGAATTTAAAAGATCCTATTTATCCTTTAATTTTAGACATGTGTAAAAAATGTAATTTTATTCAGTCAAGGATAATTACGGATCCAAGACATCGATATATAGAATTAGATTACTCATACACATCTGATAATTCAAAATTTTCTAGAAATCATTGGATAGACTATGCAAATTATATTGATAAAAAATTTAATATTAAAAATAAAAAAATAATAGAAATTGGTTCCAATGATGGTTTTTTATCTTTAGTCCTTAAAAAAAAAGGTGCAGATATACTTGCAGTAGATGCCTCAAAATTTATGGTAAATATTTGTAAAAAAAAAAATCTTAATGCTATTCATAGTATTTTTAATTACTTTGAGAGCAAAAAAATAAAAAAAACTTATGGAAAAGCAGATATTATAATTGCAAATAACGTCTTTAATCATTCTAACAATCCAAATAATTTTTTAAAAGGTGTAAATAACTTATTAAAAGATGGTGGAAAATTTATTTTTGAACAACCAAATTTTGTTAAGGGAGTAACAACCTTAAGATTTGATCAGATATATCATGAGCATGTATCTTATTTTACAGTAAAAAATATAAATTCGATTTTAAAATATAATAATTTAAAAATTCTTAATGTTTCAAATAATAATTATCATGGTGGTAGTATAAGGACTATTGCAACTACAAAAAATTCCAAATCTGAATTTAAAAAGTTAAAAGTTTTAATAAGTAATGAAAAAAATAGAAATATATATAAATTTAAAACTTATAAAGTTATGATGCAAAAAATAGATGAAAAGAAAAAAAAATTATTAAATGTGATTTCAAGCTATAATGATAATGGAGAAG
>CACEEJ010000032.1 GCA_902558545.1 uncultured Pelagibacteraceae bacterium
AAAAATCTAAATCTACAACATTTTTTTCATTCACTTTTGTTGAAATTTTTTCCATGTAAGTTTCGGGTGCTTTAAACAAATTATCCTTTTCAGCAATAGCAATTACTGATAAAGCTCCAGGCAAGTTGTTAGCTGCAAAATTAGTGCCTTCCAAAGGATCGACAGCTATATCAAATTCTGGACCTTTATTTTTTCCTACTTTTTCTCCAATATATAACATTGGCGCATCATCTAACTCGCCCTCGCCTATTACTATCTGACCATTTATTTCTAAATTGTTTAAATTAGACCTCATTGAGTCTACGGCTGCTTTATCCGCTGCAATTTTATCTTTTTTTCCAACAAAGTATGAGGATGCTAACGCTGCTTTAGATGTAATATTAATAAACTGATCAATAAATTTTTTATCAATTGACATTAAACTTTTTCGTCGATTAATTCTTCTTGATTAATTTTAGACTCAAATTCTCTTAAACGTTTATATACACTTGCAAGTTCTATGATTGTTGGCCAAGCCTTTAATATATATTGCATTGATCCCTCAACTCTACCAAATGCTCTTATTATTTGCTGCATCACTCCAAGAGTTACTGCACCAGCAACTATAGCAGGTGCTAAAAATACATATGCTGACAAAACATTGGCCTGTAAATAGGCAATTCTTCCAATATTAAAATACAAATATCTTATATAGCTTAAAAAATGAATACTTCTTACACCATCAAATAATTCTTCAATAGTTTTTGGCCTCACAGTCCCATCGTCTTCAGCAATCACAAGTATTTTTCTATATGCCGCTTCTTTTTTTTGAAGATCATATTCAACTCCAACTAATCTTAAAATCAAACCAAGTAAAATTAAAAAAATTGTTCCACCAACTGACCAAATTAAAGCTCCTACTATCAAACCATAATCCCAATCACCAAAAAAGAAAATGGGTATGCTTACACTAAGTCCAAATAATATAGGCATAAATTCAACTAAAATCATTAGAGCTTCTATTAAACTTGTACCAAGTGATTCCATTATTCTTGAAAATTTAATAGTATCTTCCTGCACTCTTTGTGCAGCACCTTCTATTTTTCGTGCTTTATCATAGACGCTGTGATACCATTCAACCATCGCCGTTCTCCATCTGAACAAATAATGTGAAGTAAAAAAACTTACAACAACGGCAACACCAACATACATCGCAGCTAATACTATGAAGGATAACAAACTCGCCCAATACTCTTCAATTGTTATTGAGTTAGGGGCTCCAAGTGCTTTTTGAATCATGTCATAGAATTCACCAAACCATTCATTAATTTTAACATCTATTTTAACTTGAATCCAAAGTGAGGAAAGAATAATAGCTGAACCAAACCACGACCAATAAAACCAATTCTTTTGTGTAAAAAATCTAAACATTAATTATTTTAAAAAATTATCTGCATAAGATTTTTTTACAGTTTTTCTTTTTCTAGGTTCAATTAATTCAAAATCAATCCTCTTTTTTTTTGCATAATTGACTGCTGATTCTTTAGAAGAAAATTCTAATTTTAACTCTGTATAAGTATCAGATGAACTTTCCCAACCCATTAATGGATTTTTAGTTGGATTCTCAGTTTTAAATTCTAAAATCCATTTACCATTTTTAGACAAACCAGATTGCATTGGATTTTTATTAGGTATGTAAATTATTGCTTTTTTCATAATATGGTTCTCTTTATATAAACAAATGTTTGTACTCTTTAATAAATTTTATTCTATCTCTTCTCCTTATACCTGCTAAATGTATAATTACAGGGTCAAAATAAAAGTTAGAAACTTCATCATTATCAGGATTTTTATAGTTTTTTTTAGGCATACTATTCCAGATGCCAGGAAGAAATGAAACTTTCTTTATCACATCATTTGATAAATTATTATTTGATAATTTTGAAATTTCAGCTTTTAATCCTATTTCATCCATAAATGCTGCGTTATCTGGCCAAAAATGTTTTAGGTATTTTTTCTTATTCCAAACATTTTTAAAAAAATTTAAGGACCATTTAGTATTACGAACTAATAAAACACCTACATTAGGAGCCCATGTTAGATAATTAACGAACTTATATTTTGTCTTATGTATAGATTTAAAAAAATTATTATGCACGAAAATATGTTTTGTTTTATCTACATGATTTAAAATATTCTCATATCTACAAAAAAAAGTATCTGCATCAAGCCATAAATAAAATTCATGACTTCCTTTTTCAAGATTATCTATTAGCATTTTAATTTTTAACCAGTAAAAATGTCTCTCAAATTTATTTGTTTTTTCAAATTCATAATCAAAATTAAAATAATTTGCATATTTAATTATATTTTTCTCAGATTTTGCTCCCACACTTCTATATCTAAAATTATATCCTGATAAAATTTTTAGATTACTATTTGAGTTTTTTTTATTTTTTCGGAAAAAACTAAGCATAATAAATGGTCGGAGTGGCAGGATTCGAACCTGCGACCCTCTGGTCCCAAACCAGATGCGCTACCAGGCTGCGCTACACTCCGATCGAAGTACTAATACAGCAGTTATTGATAATTTCAATGTATAAAGAAGCCAAAAATAAAAGAAATTTGATTAAAATCTGATATATAACGAAGCATGATTATTACTTGCCCTTGCGAAAAGAAACAATTCAAAATTGATAGTTCATTAATACCACAAGAAGGGCGAGAACTACAATGTGGGTCGTGTGAGAGAGTCTGGTTTTACAAACCAAAAAATGAAAGCGAAGCACCATTAACATTAAATGAAAATATATCTGAAAACAAAATAGAACCAGCTATTGAAACAAATGACAAAAATCTAGAATTTAGCAAAAACTTACAGAAAGAAAAAATAATACAACCCGAAAAAAAAAACAAAACATCAAAAGAAATTCCAAACAAGGTTAAAAAATTAAAAAATGAGAATAAAGGATCTAAATTTTTTTCTTATTTGATAGTATTTATTATTTCATCTGTAGCACTAGTTATTTTGCTAGATACATTAAAAACCCCACTAATTAATGTGTTTCCTGGATTAGAAATTGTTTTATTTAACCTTTTTGAAACATTGCAAGATATAAAACTATTTATTATAGACCTAATTTAATTTTTTATGATTAATTATATATCTAAGCCTTTTAGATGGTTTTTTAAATTAGAAGCTGCAAGTGGATTGGTATTATTGTTTGCAGCAATAATTGCATTATTTATAAGCAATTCTGGACTAGCAGATTTATATTTTGCTACTCTAAATAAATATTTATTTATAGGTATTAATAATTTCGGATTAAAATTATCTGTATTGCATTGGATCAATGATGCCCTAATGGCAATTTTCTTTTTCTTTGTTACTTTAGAAATTAAAAGAGAATTTTTACAAGGTGAGCTTTCCAATATTAAACAAGCTTTATTACCCATAATTGCTGCTGTGGGAGGAATGTTGGTACCTGCATTGTTTTATGTTTTTATAAATTTAGGTGATAGCGAAACTTTAAATGGATGGGCAATTCCATCTGCGACTGATATTGCTTTTTCTTTAGGTGTTTTATCTTTGTTGGGTAAGAGAGTTCCTTTGTCATTAAAAGTATTTTTAACAGCATTAGCTATAATTGATGATTTAGGAGCAATAGTAATCATTGCCCTATTCTACTCTGGAGATTTGAGCATTAAGTATTTAACTTTAATGTTATTAGCTTTTATTATTCTGTTATTAATTAACAAATTTAATATTAAAAAGTTTCTACCTTATTTGGTTGTAGGACTATTCCTTTGGGATTTTACGCATAACTCAGGAATACACGCTACTATTGCTGGGGTTTTGTTGGCTATGACTATTCCTCATAGAAAAAAAGAAAAAGATTTTTCTTTATTAATTAAAATTGAACATGCAATCAGTCCATACGTTGCTTTTGGAATAATGCCTTTATTTGCATTTGCAAATGCGGGAGTATCTTTAGAGGGTTTATCGTTCGCTTCGTTACTAGATAAGGTTCCCCTAGGCATCGTACTGGGACTATTCCTAGGTAAACAACTTGGTGTTTTCATATTTTCTTATGTATCTATTAAATTGAAAGTAGCTCAAATGCCAAACGACACAAGTTGGTATAATTTTTATGGTGTAGGAGTTCTTACTGGAATTGGTTTCACAATGAGTTTATTTGTTGGAAATTTAGCTTTTGTTGAAAACATGCAATATATGGATGGTGTAAAAATAGGTGTATTAACTGGGTCATTGTTATCCACTTTATTTGGTTATTTTTTGATATTACTTACTCCCAATAAACCGAGTAAATGAGAAAAGTAATATTTCTGTTATCTATAATTATGTTTTTTTTTAAAACCTCAGCTAGTGCAAACTATGAAAAAAAAATTTATGACTTCAGCATAGAGAGTATAACTGGTGAGACAATTAATTTTAAAGATTACAAAAATAAAGTTATTTTAGTTGTGAATACAGCAAGTTATTGCGGGTTTACTAAACAATATGATGAATTACAGGAATTGTGGGATTTATATAAAGAAAAAGGTTTAGTTGTTCTTGGTGTTCCATCTAATTCATTTAATCAAGAAAAAAATAATAATGCAGATGTAAAAGAGTTTTGTGAAGTAAATTTTAATATTAACTTTCCTCTTACAACTATTACAGAGGTAAAAGGCAAAAATTCGCATGAAATTTTTAAATGGGCAAAAGAAAATCATGGAAAATCTGCTGTACCTAAATGGAATTTTCATAAAATTCTAATTAATAAAGAAGGCAAAATAGAAGATACTTTTGCATCAATGACAAAACCAATGTCAAAAAAAATAATTAAAGCTATAGAAAATATCTTATAAGTTTATAGTTAATCCATCATGTGCTGGTATAATATTTTTAGGAAGCATTTTTTTGAGCACCTTATAATCTAATACTGGTGACAAGTTTGTAAGAATAGCTTTTTTGGGTTTAAATTTTTTAATTACAGCAAGTGAAGTTTCTAAATTAAAGTGGGAAGGATGAAAATTGTACCATAAGCAATCGATAATTAAATATTTTAGATTTTTAAAATATTTATGATCTTTGTTATAAATTTTACTTACATCACTTATATACGCTAATTTTTTATCAATTATAAAACAATTTGATTTAACCTTACCATGTTCAACCATAATTGATTGAATACCAATCTTTTTATTATTTTTTTTTGTAAATATTTTTTTTGGTAGTTTATTGAGTTTAAGAGTTGCAGGATATTCTCTTGAATAGCTTTTAAATATATAAGAAAATGTAGAATTAAGGTATTTAGAAGTATATTTATCAGCGTAAACATTAAGCTGTTTTCTGCTGTTTATATAAAAAGATCTCAGATCATTTATTCCATGGGTTTGATCGCCATGCATATGAGAATACAACACTTTATTAATTTTTTTTATTTTATGTCTTAAAAGCTGTTGACGTAGGTCAGGAGACGTATCTATAAGAATATTTTCATCTGTGGTTTTTATTAATGCTGAACATCTTGTTCTATAATTTTTTTTATTATTAGGATCACAATTTCCAAAGAAACCATCTGGTCTTGGTACACCCATTGAACTACCACAACCTAAAATAATAAATTTCATTAATTTCAATTAAAAAATAGTTTATTAAAGTTATCTGTAGTTTTTTTTATAAGATCTTCTTTGGATATATTTTTAATTTCAGCTAATTTTGTAGCAGTAAAATCAATGAATGATGGTTCATTTTTTTTTCCTCTTTTAGGAACGGGTGCTAAAAAAGGACTATCAGTTTCAATTAAGATATTATCCATTGGAATAGATTTGAATGTATCTTGTAATTCCAATGAGTTTTTAAAAGTAATGATACCGCTTGCTGAAAAGAATGAATTTAAAGTCATTAGTTTTTCTGAAAATTCTTTAGACCCAGTAAAACAATGCATCAAAATTTTAAGGTTTTCATTTTTATATTCATTTAAAATCTCAAAAGTTTCTTTTTCTGCATCTCTTGAATGAACAATTAATGGAATATTGGTTTTTATGGATGCATCTATATGTTCTTTAAAGCTTGCTATCTGCTTGTCTTTTTTACTATTATTATAATAAAAATCTAACCCAGTTTCTCCAATTCCAATAATTTTTGAGTTTTGATTGAGACTTTCAATGATTTGCTTTGAAGTGATAATATCTTTAGAGCTTTCATGAGGATGAATGCCAATAGTACCATAGATCATATCATCTCTATTAATTAAATCTTTTACTCTAGAAAAACTTTCGAACGAAGTTGAGATAGTTAATAATTTTTCTATACCAACTTCTTTTGATCTTTGTATTACATTAGCTAAATCACTTAATAATGGTTCATGATCTAGATGGCAGTGTGAATCAATCATTTTTTTTCTCTATTTTTTTAAATAGTATATCTATTTTATTAATATTATTACCTTTTGTTAAATACTCATTATTAGAAACTGAATCTAATTTTATATTTTTTTCTTCAATGTCAAAAATCTTTAATGCCTTTAAAGAAGATTCGGGAATAATTGGATATAGTAAAAAACTTATTTTTCTTACAATTTCTAAAGTTGTATAAACAATAGTATTTAATCTAATTATATCGTCTTTCTTTTTCCATGGTTCTTGATCATTAAAATATTTGTTTGCTTCAAAAAGTGAATTTACAATATAATCAATGTAAAAATTAATATTTTGATTGTCAATTTGTGACCTAATATTATCTAAATTATCTTTATACTTATTTAGTATTAATAAATCTTCATCATGAAATTTAACTTCTGGTGGAATTTTTCCATTACAATTTTTTATTGCAAAAGCGGTTACACGCTGACATAAATTTCCATAATTATTAGCTAGATCACTATTAATACAATCTTCTAGCCTTTCTTGAGATATATTTCCATCATTCCCAAAAGAAACTTCTTTAATTAAGTAGTATCTTAAAGGATCTAGACCATACTCTTTAATTATTTCAAGTGGATCAAGAATATTTCCTTTAGATTTAGACATTTTTTCTTCACCTGATAATATCCATCCATGCCCGTAAACTCTCTTTGGTAGATCAATTTTTGCCGCTAGTAAAAAGGCAGGCCAATAAACAGCATGAAATCTGAGTATATCTTTTCCAATTAAATGTATTGTGGCTGGCCAAAATTTTTTAAACAAATCATCATTTGTATTAGGATAATTTAATGCACTTAAATAATTTGTTAAAGCATCGAGCCAAACATATATCACGTGATTTTTATTATTTGGAACTTGTATACCCCATGAAAAACTTTTTCTACTTACAGAAAGATCTTTAAGACCACTTTTTACAAAACTAATAACTTCATTTTTTCTAGATTCAGGAGAAATGAAATCTGGATTAGATTTATAATAGTCTAATAAAGGTTTTTCCCACTTTGAAAGTCTAAAAAAATAAGACTCTTCTTCAATCCATTCAACAGGAGATTTTGATGATATAGCAATTTTTTTTCCATCTAATTCCTCAATTTCATCCTCGTTATAAAAGGCTTCATCTGATACTGAATACCATCCTGAATAGTTTGATAAATATATATCATCATTTTTCTCAAGTTCATTCCAAAGATGCTGAACTGTTTTTTTATGTCTAGCTTCTGTAGTTCTAATAAAATCAGTATTTGATAAATTCAAAGTATCCGAAAGATCTCTAAAGGTTTGACTAATTTGATCACAAAATACTAGAGGCTCTTTCCCTGCTTTTTCAGCAGATCTTTGAATTTTTAATCCATGCTCGTCTGTACCTGTAAGAAAATGAACCTGATAATTATCAATTATTTTAAATCTTGCAAAAAAATCTGCGACGATACTTGAGTATGCATGACCCATATGAGGCTTAGCTGATGGGTAGTAAATAGGCGTGGTAATATAATAAGTTTTATCCATTTAGTATTTTATCCTCAAATTCCATAAATAATGTTTCCTCATCTAAATTATAAGTTCTAGTATTATTAATTTTTTCTAAAAAATAATGGTATGACTTTAATAAACTAATATTTTCAATAGATATATTGTTTCTAAAATAAAGTTCAATAAAAG
>CACEEJ010000033.1 GCA_902558545.1 uncultured Pelagibacteraceae bacterium
GTAATTATTGGTCAAAACTCAGCAGATGCTGCAAAACAATTATCTGAACTTCCGGTAGTAAAAAAAGTATTGAGTGTAGAAGGAGCTCACTATGAAAACTTCACAGCAGAAAATTTTACTCCAGCGATTGTTAAACTTGCAGAGAATTATTCTCACATTGTTTGTTCAGCAAATACATTTGGAAAAAATTTGATGCCACGAATTGCTGCCCATCTTGATACATCGCAAGTAAGTGACATTATTAAAGTAATATCACCAGATACCTTTTTAAGACCAATTTATGCAGGTAATGCTTTTGCAACAATTAAGAGTAATGATGCTAAAAAGTGTGTTACAATCAGACCCACTTCTTTCGATCCATGTGAAAGTACAGGTGGATCAGCCCCAATTGAAAAAGTCGATCCTAGTGAAGAGTTTTCAGATACAAAATTTATCAAAAGAGAAGAAATTAAATCTGATAGGCCTGAACTTGGAACAGCAAGAATTGTTGTATCAGGTGGCAGAGGAATGCAAAGCGGAGACAATTTTAAATTAATTACAGAAATTGCTGACAAACTAGGTGCAGCAATTGGAGCGTCAAGAGCGGCAGTTGATGCTGGATATATAAGTAATGATCATCAAGTGGGTCAAACAGGAAAAGTGGTAGTACCAGATCTATATATCGCTGTTGGAATCTCAGGCGCTATTCAGCATTTAGCAGGAATGAAAGAAAGTAAAGTTATAGTTGCAATTAATAAAGATGGCGAAGCGCCAATTTTCAGTGTTGCAGATTACGGACTTGAAGCTGATTTATTTGAGGCACTACCTCAGTTCATGGAAGAGCTGAACAAATTAAACACTATACAAAAATAATCCTTACAGTTAAAAACTAGAGTATGTCTAGAGAATCAATGGAATATGATGTTGTAATCATTGGTGGAGGACCATCAGGATTATCAACTGCAATAAAGTTAAAACAATTAGATCCAAATCTAAATGTTTGTTTATTAGAAAAAGCATCAGAGATTGGAGCTCATATTTTAAGTGGAAATGTATTTGAAACGCGTGCTCTAGATGAATTACTACCAAATTGGAGAGAATTAAATTCTCCAATCAAAACAAAAGTAACTAAAGAAAAATTTTTATTTTTGGGAAAAACCAAATCTTTAAGTTGGCCAACTTGGCTATTACCTGCTGTACAGCAAAATCATAAAAATTATATTATCAGTTTAGCAAATCTGTGTAGATGGCTTGCTGAACAAGCGGAAAATTTAGGTGTAGAAATCTTTCCAGGATTTCCAGCAAGTGAAATTTTATATAACGAAGATGGATCTGTTAAAGGTGTTGCAACTCAAGATATGGGTATAGACAAAGAGGGTAATAAAAAAGATAGTTTTGAACCAGGTATTGAGCTTTTAGGTAAAGTAACTGTTTTTGCAGAGGGGTGTAGAGGTCATTTGGGAAAACAATTGACTCAAAAATTTGAATTAAATAAAGGTAAAGATCCTCAACAATACGGAATTGGTTTTAAAGAAATTTGGGAAATAGAGGATAAAAATCACGAAGAAGGCTTAGTTATGCATACAGCTGGATGGCCATTAGATAATAGTACTTATGGCGGTAGTTTTATGTATCACGCAGAAAATAAACAAGTTTTTCTAGGTTATGTAATAGGTTTAGATTACAAAAATCCTCACCTTTCTCCTTATGATGAGTTTCAGAGATTTAAAACCCATCCAGCAATAAAAAAAATAATAGAAGGTGGAAAAAGGATTTCTTACGGGGCAAGGGCTTTAATTGAGGGTGGATTTCAAAGTTTACCAAAAATGTTTATGCCCGGAGCTTTACTGGTTGGATGTGATGCAGGAACTTTGAATATGCCAAAAATCAAAGGTTCTCATACAGCGATGAAAAGTGGAATGATTGCAGCTGAAACTATCAATGAACATTTAAAAGAAAACAAAGATTTATCTATTTATGAAGATAAGTTTAAAAATAGCTGGTTACATAAAGAGCTTTATGAAGCTCGTAACGTGAAACCTAGTTTTAGCTGGGGATTAATTTTAGGAATAATTTTCACAGGTATTGATCAAATTTTATTTAGAGGAAAACTTCCTTTTACACTTAAACATAAACATGCTGATCATGAAACATTAAAACCAGCAAATCAAATGCCAAAAATAGATTATCCAAAATATGATAATGTAATAACTTTTGATAAAACAAGTTCAGTGTATTTAACAGGAACAAATCATGCGGACAATCAACCAGTTCATTTAAAACTTAAAGATCCTGATTTACCAATAAATTATACGTTAGAAAAATTTGATGAACCTGCTCAAAGATATTGTCCTGCAGGGGTTTATGAAGTTCAAAAAGAAAATGATGTAAATAAATTTGTAATTAATTCTCAAAATTGTATCCATTGCAAAACATGTGATATTAAAGAACCTTCTCAAAATATAACTTGGGTTACGCCAGAAGGAAGTGGTGGTCCAAGATATGGAAATATGTAATTAAGATAAATCTATTGCAAACTTTTTTAAAGTTTCAATAGGAAGATGTTTTAGAGTATTTTTATGAGTTCTTTTTAGGAAAATTGGACATCCTTTGCCTGCCTCAACAGCTTTAGCGTACCAACTAGCACACACACACCAACCATCTCCATCTTTTAATCCTGGAAATCCAAATTCTGGATGTGGAGTGATTAAATCATTACCTGCCTCTTTTAACCATTCTAAAAATTCAGTTGTTACTTTTGCGCAAACAGTATGAACACCATGATCATTTTCATCAGTGTTACAACAACCGTCACGAAACCAACCTGTTAAAGGATCATTTGAACATTCTTCTAGGTCTTCACCTAAAACATTTTTTTGTTTAATTTTGATAGACATTATAAATTTCTTTATCAATACTTGCATTAAAAGATATAGACCTTCTCTCTTCTTTAGTATCTTTAAAGGGGAAAACTGTGTGCATCATATAATTAGGAAAAAAATAGAAATCACCTACTTCAGGTTTAATATTTATTGTCGAGTCGCAAAGAAACATTCTAGTCCCATGAATAAGCTGTAAATAACCTCCAGAATATTCAATATCATTTTTTTTTTGTTTGTGATCTCCTAAATCTTTCGGGACTTTTAAATAACCGACACCAGAAATATGTCCACCATGCCAGTGAGTTGGGTTATATTCATTTTCAAATTGTCTCACTATCCATGTCCTTTCTAAATGAAACTTTGTTATTTTTTTACCTGTTTCAATTAAAATCCATCTTTGAACACAAGAAGTTAAAAAATTTAACCACCCACTAGATTTTGCAAAATCACTTTCCATAAGAAGTTCTTGAGTTACATCACCAACTAACGTGTGACCAAAATTTAATTTTTTTTGTTTATCACGATTTTCAATTAACTCATCTGTATAATCATTTAGCTTGTACAAAATTTCTTTTGGAATTTTAATTTTAAATATAGACGGTCCAAGACTTCTGAGAATTTCATATTTTACTTTTTCATTACTCATAAAATTTTAAATTTTAGTAGGGTTAGGTTCACCCTTGTAAACTTCTTCTGGATCAAATTTTTTTTCTTTTTCAAGAAACTCCATTTCAACTTTTCTTCCGTTTTCTATTGGTCCCAAAGGAATTGATCTATAAAAACATGATCTATAACCAACATGACAACTAGCTCCATCACCAATATCAACTGTTAACCATATTGAGTCTTGATCATCATCAATTCTTATTTCAGTAACCTTTTGTTTAAAACCACTTGTTTTACCTTTGTGCCAGATAGCTTTCCTCGATCTACTAAAATAATGGGCCTCTTTAGTTTCAATTGTCTTTTTAAGAGCTTCTACATTCATATATCCATGCATCAAAATATCCTTTGTTTTTGAACACATAGTAATAACTGGGATTAACCCATCATTATCAAATTTTGGTGATAGAAGATTTCCCTCTTCAATATCGTAGATATTTTCTCTTTTTTTGAACATATGCGGTGACTATGTAGCACATATATGAATATATTAAATATTTTTAAATTGAAGTAATTACTGTATAAAAAAGCGCTATGAAATTAGTAAAAGACACAGATGACAAAAGTTTAGATACAAAGCGGGTTTCAGACAAAGAAGCTGAAGACGCTTTTAGAACTATCCTTTCTTGGATGGGTGAAGATCCAAGTAGAGAAGGATTATTAGAAACTCCTAAGAGAGTGGTAAAAGCTTTTAAAGAATATTTCAAGGGTTACAAAGAAGATCCAAATAAAATCTTAGACAAAACTTTTGGTGATGTTGAAGGTTATGATGACATGGTTGTTCAAAAAAATATTTCAGTGCAAAGTCATTGTGAACATCATATGGCACCAATTATTGGAAAAGCACACGTAGCTTATATTCCAAAAGAAAGAGTTGTAGGATTAAGTAAGTTAGCAAGAGTAGTTGAAGTTTTCTCAAAAAGATTACAAACACAAGAGAGACTTACAATGCAGATAGCAAACACTTTAATGGAATCATTAGATGCCAAAGGAGTTGCAGTAACTATTGATTCAACTCATCAGTGTATGACAATGAGAGGTATTAAAAAAGAACAAGCAACTACAGTTACAAATTACTACTTAGGCCAATTCAAAGAAGATTTAAGTTATCAAAATAGATATTTACGATTTATCAGCACTACGTTAAAAGATTAGTGTGTCGGATCAATTCAAAGCAATAGTCCTTAACCAAGAAGGCGAAAACTTTTCGCGTGAGGTAAAATCCTTAGATAAAAGTTTCTTAAAACATGGTGATGTAACTGTAAAAGTAAATTATTCAGATTTAAACTTTAAAGATGGAATGATTCTAAAGAATGGGGGAAGATTAGTTAAAGAATATCCTCATATCCCAGGAATAGATTTTTCTGGAACTGTTATTCAAAGCGAAAATCCAAAATTTAAAGAAGGTGATGAGGTAATTCTTACTGGTTTTAGAGTGGGAGAAGTTTTTTTTGGAGGGTTTTCACAAATTGCAAAAGTAAGTGGAGATTTTTTAGTAAAAAAACCAGATAGCTTAACCAGCAAACAAGCAATGATCTTAGGAACAGCAGGTTTAACATCTTTAATGAGTGCATTTGCTATTCAAGCAAGAGAAAGTATTTTATTAGGAGAAAAAGTTAATGATGTTTTAGTAACTGGTGCAACAGGTGGGGTTGGTAGTTTAGCAGTTATGGCTTTAACTAAATTAGGCTATAACGTTACTGCAGTTACAGGAAAAGATTCTAAGTCAGACTATTTAAAATCGTTAGGTGCTAAAAACATTATAAATAGGGCTGAATTTGACAAAGATCCTAGACCAATAGATAAAGGTTTATGGGACGGAGTAGTTGATACTGTTGGTGGAAAAATTTTAGCTAACGCAATAGCGCAAACAAAGTCAAATGGAATTATAGCAGTTTGTGGAAACGCGAACAGCAATGAGCTTAATACAAATTTACTCCCTTTTATGTTAAGAGGTATTAAAGTTTGGGGAATGGACTCTGCTAATTGCAGTATAAAAAGAAGAGAATTTATTTGGGGCGAGGCATCAAAATTAATTGATTTTGATTTAATTGAGAAATCAGTTTTAACTGTTAGTTTGGAGGAATTAGTTGAAACTTATCCAAAAATTTTAAAAGGTGAAATTGCTGGAAGAGTATTAGTTGATTTAAATAAATAATGGATTGGGATAAATTAAAAATTTTTCATGCTGTGGCTGAAGCTGGAAGCTTTACGAATGCTACCGTTAATTTAAATCTTAGCCAATCAGCAATTAGCAGACAAATACAATCATTAGAACAAGATTTAAAAGTGCAGTTGTTTGAAAGACATGCAAGAGGCTTAACCCTCACGCAAAATGGAGAATATGTTTTTAAAACTGCTCATGAGGTGATTAGCAAACTTAAAGAAGTTGAAACATCATTAGGTGATCAAAAGAGCAAACCAACAGGAAAATTAACAATCACAACTGTAAGAAGTTTTGGAACACATTGGTTAACACCAAGAATTCAAGAATTTATGACACTTAATCCAGAAATTGAGATTGAACTCGTTTTTGATGATAAAGAATTAGATTTGAGTACTCGTCAAGCTGATATTGGAATTTTTATGAGAAGACCAAAACAGCTTAACTATATTCAGAAAAAATTAGTTGATATTAAGTATTATATTTATGGATCAAATAAATACTTAGAAAAAAATGGGATGCCAAAAACAGTTAATGATTTAAACAAACATAAATTTATTTCATTTGGAAAAGGTGCTCCTTCACCAGTTTATAATCCTGATTGGGCTTTAAAAATAGGAATGCATGATGGAAAAAAAAGAAAATCTATTATGAAAGTTAATAGTGTTAGTGGTTTATTATATGGCGTTGAGTCTGGAGTGGGTTTGGCAGCATTGCCAGAATATTTAGTTTCAAATACTAGTAATATAATTAAAGTACTTCCAAAAGTAGAAGGACCAATAACAGAAGCTCACTTTGTGTACCCGCAATCATTAAAAAACACAGCTAGAGTCCAAGCATTTAGAAATTTCTTATTCAGTAAAATTGGCGACTGGAAATAAAAATATACTCTATAAATAATATCAAATAATCCTTGTATTCTGCGACAAAATATGCGATTGATAATCATTCGCATTGAGAATAATTCTCATTCGCAAATCAATTAGGGTAAAGAAAAGGATACAATGAAAAAAGTAACAATAATAAGTTTATTTGTTTCTTTAATAGTCTCGTCTTTTGCGATTGCAAATGAAGTAAATATCTTCAATGCAAGACATTACAAAGCAGACAATGAGCTTTATAGCAAATTTACCAACAAAACTGGAATTAAAGTAAACCTGATCAATGGAAAGGCCAGTGCATTAGAAAAAAGAATGATTGAAGAGGGGACTGACTCTTCAGCTGATCTTTATATTACTGCTGATGCTGGAAGATGTGGAGCTTTCAAGGCTAAAGGAATGACTCAAAGTGGTTTGGTGTCTCCAACAATTAAATCTTCTGTTCCAAAAAATTTTAGAACTACACACTGGGTGGGAGTAGCAAAAAGAGCAAGAATAATTTACTACTCACCAGAAAGAGTTAGTGGTGCTGAATTATCAGGATTAACATATGAAGGTCTAGCTGATCCAAAATGGAAAGGTAGATTAGTAATTAGAAAATCAAGTAACATTTATAACAAGTCACTTGTAGCTTCATTAATTGAAAATAATGGAAAGAAAGCTGCTGCTGAATGGTCTAAAGGAGTTGTTTCTAACATGGCAAGAACACCAAAAGGAAATGACAGAGCTCAAATTATGGCGGTTGCGGCTGGAGAAGCCGATATCGCTGTAGCAAATACGTA
Organism: uncultured Pelagibacteraceae bacterium; assembly: GCA_902558545.1. Taxonomy (GTDB): domain Bacteria; phylum Pseudomonadota; class Alphaproteobacteria; order Pelagibacterales; family Pelagibacteraceae; genus Pelagibacter. The sequence goes on from CACEEJ010000033.1 coordinate 7,349, forward strand.
TTACTTAGCACTTATGCTATCTGGTAACAAAGGAGCAGAACAACAAGAAGCTGCTAAAAAAGTTAAGGCATTTTTTCCTAATCAAAATGACAGAGGAACACACATGAATATTAGTTGTGCAGCTTTAGTTAAAGGAGCTCCTAATAAGGCAAATGCTATCGCTCTTGTTGACTTTT
>CACEEJ010000034.1 GCA_902558545.1 uncultured Pelagibacteraceae bacterium
AAAAATTTTTCATAATTGATATTTGTTGAATAATTTTTTAATGCATCCTTTTCATCAGTTAATTTACCTCTAGCACTTATAGTTTCATTTTTAACACTTCCTATTTTTATGTTTAACGAGGACTGATTGTGAATAAAAGTTTTATTTCCTGAAAATTCGTAATTTACATCATTATCAGTTGTAAGAGAAAAGGAGTCTTTATAATCTCCTGTCAAAATAATGTTTATAGCTCCACCTATGGCATTAGTTCCAAAATGTGTGGCGCTTGAACCAGGAAATATTTCAATTTGTTGAATTGTTTGAATAAAATCTACTCCAAAATCATGGAGGCCTTGGGTAGTTGATTGGTCATTTATTGGAATGCCATTTATCATAACTAGTGTATGATTGGAACCTGTTCCTCTCATAAAAATTGAGGCTTGCTGACCTTTTGGTCCTGATTGAGTTATGTTTATGTCAGGCGATGTTCTTAATACATCGATTAAATCAACTGCACCACTTTCATCAATTTGTTTTCTAGTAATTGTAATTTTATTTACACCCGATTTAGAAAAACTTGATGAGTTTGATAAAAAACTAGATATCTCTAAACAAGGAATTTCATTATCGTTTGCCCATTTGCATGAATAGCTTGATTGGCTGTCTTTTGCGAAAGAAGCATTAAAAAAAATAAAGTTAAAAAATATAAATAAAATTAACCTAATCATTAATTCCCCATTAAAAAATCAACATTTATGCCTCTGCTAATTTTTCATTGTAGAACTAGACTTTTCCTGGCCATTGTTCAACAGGGGACTATACTGGGTGGCACTCCGACTTTACGGTTCCAGGAAGAGCCAATGAATTTCACAAAGATTCCCCACCATGATTCAGTACAATTAATGAATATTTAATAATGGTAAATTTGTCAAGAAAGATGGTTAACTAATTTTAAATCATTCATATAGTTTGAAAATTATAATTAACTTGTTTCTTTTCTTAATTGCTCAATTTTAATTTTTTTTTGTAGACTTCTATTTTTATCATACAAAAGATTAAAATTAATTTTTTTATTAATTTTTATAGTAATTGATTTAGCATTTCTCACTTCTAAATTATCTGCAACAGCACTTATAGGTCTTTTTGATGGATTTAAATTTGTTATAACAATTTTAATTTTATCATTAACAATTTTACCCTTCCATCTTCTCGGCCTAAAAGCGCTTATAGGAGAAATTGATAATTTTTTTGAATGAAGACTTAAAATAGGTCCATGAACAGAAAGATTGTAAGCAGTGCTACCAGCTGGCGTAGACACCAATACACCATCAGAAACTAATTTTTTAATTATTTGTTTTGAACCTTGTTTTATTGATAATGATGCAGCTTGCCTACTTTGCCTAAGTACGGAAACCTCATTTATTGCTATAGATCTTTTTGATTGATTATTTTTATTTTTAACAATCATTTCTAGTGGAGAAATTGAAACTAAATTTGCTTTTGACAAGTTTTTTAAAATATCTTTTGAGGAAAATTTATTCATAAGAAAACCGTAATTTCCAGAATTAATTCCATAAAATTGTTTTTTTGAATTCTTGTTTCTTTTAAGTGTTTGAAGCATAAAACCATCGCCACCAATAACTATTATTAAGTTTTCTTTTTTAAACTGATTAGATTTTATTATTTTTAATAGTAGATTTTTAATTCTTGATGATTTCTTATTTTTATCTGAAATAATTTGAAGTGTACTCATTTAGTGGTGCCCTCGGCCAGACTCGAACTGGCACTCCGCAAGCGGCAAGGATTTTAAGTCCTTTGTGTCTACCAATTTCACCACGAGGGCATTAATGAATTTCATGAGTATTTATGCTAATATTTTTAATTGAACAAGTCTAATAATTAAAATTTTTTTATCAAGACCCCTGCAATCCTTTCTTAAGATATTTTTCGTTTAATTTACAATCTCTATACCCTCTTTTGACTACATTTAAATATCTCTCAGTTGGAAATTTGAATGGTGTTTTTTTTACCATCGTATAAGTCATTACTTTTTTACCATAATAATAAAAGTAATATTTTTTATAAAGAATTGGAAAATCTTCGTAAACATCTAACTTTTTTTCATCACTTTTAGAAATTTCAAATAATGCCCCTGGAACAATAGATTTTTTTTTAGGTTCAATATCAGCAGCTCTATATTTGCTTCTAAAAGTTAATCTAAAATCCTTTAAATTTATTTTTTTTAAAAAAATACTATCTTTACACCTACGTTTCATTTGAAAGTGATGGAGATTACTGCCATATGCAAAATATAACATTATCTATCCACAATCTCTATTTTTTTGTCATTAACAAATTTTAAAACCTGATCATTGCAATCATCAATTTTATTTTGATCTTCTGATCTTATTACTATTGAGACTCCTAATTTACCTGCATGAAAAAATGGATAGCTTCCTATCTCTACATCTTTGTTGTCATTTTGAACTTTTGTTAAAGAATTTGCTATTTCACTTTCAACAGTTCTTAAACTGATTGTAAGACTTTTAATAGGTTCTCCCCCTACTATACTATTAGTTAAGGATCCTAACATTGATTTTAAAATCGATGGCACACCTGGCAAAGAAAATACATTTTCAACATTAAATCCTGGTGCACCACTTGTAGGATTTAAAATTAATTTTGCATTCTCTGGCATCCAAGCCATCTTTTGTCTACCCTCATTAAATTCACCTGGTTGATAATATGCCTCTAAAATTTTATAAGCTTCTTTATGAACCTCGTATTTAATTCCAAATGCTTTTGAAACTGATTGAGCTGTAATATCATCATGAGTCGGTCCAATACCACCTGTGGTAAAAACATAGTCGTATGTTGATCTGAGTAAATTTAAAGTATCAACAATAACCTCTTCAACATCAGGTATTACTCTTACTTCTCCAACATTTACTCCAATTGAATTAAGCCAAATTGCTAAAGTTGATGTATTTGTATCTTGAGTTCTGCCGGACAAAATTTCATTACCTATGATTAAAATTGATGCATTAACTTTTACTTTTTTATCCATATGAAATATATAATTTAGTAATGGAATTTACCAAGTCTTTAATAAAAGGCAAACTAATCAAACGTTATAAAAGGTTTTTTACTGACGTTAAACTAGGTAAAGAAATTGTCACAGCTCACTGTCCTAACACAGGATCAATGAAAGGTTTGTTAGATGAGGGTAATGAAGTTTATTTGCTTCCTAATAACGATCCAAAACGAAAGCTTAAATATGGATTGGAAATAATTAAATCTAGAAAAAATTTAGTTGGTGTGAATACTCATATGGCAAATAGAATAGTTGAGCATGGTCTTAAAAATAATTTAGTAAAGGAATTAAAGAATAATGACATTATAAAGCCTGAGGTTTTTTTTAATAAAGAAACAAGATTTGATTTTTTATTAGAAAATAAGACACAAAAAACCTTTGTTGAAGTAAAAAATGTTACATTATTTAGAAATAAAGACACAGCGGAATTTCCAGATGCTCCAACAGCAAGAGGAATTAAGCATTTATTAACCCTTATTGATGCCATAAAAAAAAGTTATAAAACTTACTTAATATTTTTAGTTCAAATACAAAATATGAAATATTTTAAAATAGCTAAAGATATAGACAAAGATTATTATAATGCTTATTTAATAGCTAAAAAAGCTGGTGTTAATTTTTTAGCATATAGATGTGATATAAGTTCTAAAAAAATTTTTATAGATAAAAAATTAAAAATTATAGATGACTGATTATAAAGAGAAATTTGAAAAAATGAGAATTGCAGGAAATTTAGCTGCAAGAACTTTGGATATGTTAACTGAAAATATAAAAGAAGGTATCTCAACTGATTATATTGATAAGTTAGGGTATGAATTTATAAGAGATAATGGTGGCTACTCCGCACCACTATATTATAGAGGGTTTACAAAATCTTTATGCACATCTTTAAACCATGTTGTGTGTCATGGAATACCTTCTGATAGAATTTTACAAGAAGGTGACGCTGTAAATGTTGATGTGACAGCAATCGTTGATGAACACTATGGTGATACAAGTAGAATGTTTTGTATTGGAACAACTCCTGTAAAGTTAAATAATCTTATTGAAGCAACTTATGAATCTATGATGAGAGCTATTAGAATTTTAAAACCTAGAATAAAATTAGGAGATATTGGTTATGAAATACAATCTTTTGTGGAAGAAAAAGGTTTTTCAGTCGTAAGAGATTTTTGTGGTCACGGAATAAGTACAACATTTCATGAGCCACCAAATATTTTACACTACGGTAAAAAAAATACAGGCATGGAATTGAGACCTGGTATGACATTTACGATAGAACCAATGATAAATTCAGGTAAATATGATGTAAAAATGTTGAACGATGGTTGGACGGCTGTCACAAAAGATAAATCTTTATCTGCACAATTTGAACACACGTTAGGAATTACTGAAAATGGTTATGAAATCTTTACAGAATCTGCTAAAGGTTATTCAAAGCCTCCATACTTATAATTAATGATTAAAAGATACTCGCGAAATGAATTAACTGATATTTGGTCAGAAGAAAATAAATACAAAATCTGGTTAAATGTTGAAGTTGCAGCTGCAGAGGCAATGGAAAAACTTGGTCAAATTCCAAGAGGTGTTGCTTCAGTTGTGAGAAAAAAAGCCAAGATTAATGTAAACAGAATTCACAAAATAGAAGCTGAGGTAAAACATGATGTAATAGCATTTCTTACTTCTGTAACTGAAAAAGCTGGAATTAAAGCTCGATATCTTCATCAAGGAATGACTTCATCAGATGTTTTGGATACTAGTTTTAATATTCAAATGGTACAATCAGGTAAAATCATTTTAAAAGATATAGATCAAATTTTAAAAGTTTTAAAAAGACAAGCCAAAAAGTATAAATTCACACCGTGCATGGGAAGAAGCCATGGCATCCATGCAGAACCAATTACTTTTGGCTTAAAATTAGCTTCGTTTTATGAGGAATTTAAAAGAAACAGAAATAGATTAAAAAATGCAATAGATGAAGTATCTACTTGTGCAATATCTGGGGCTGTTGGAACGTTTGGTAACATTAATCCAAACGTAGAAAAACATGTTGCAAAAAAATTAGGCCTTAAAGTTGAGCCAATATCTACACAAGTAATTCCAAGAGACAGACACGCATTTTATTTTTCTGTTTTAGGAATTATTGCAGGTTCAATAGAGAGAGTAGCGGTTGAAATAAGACATCTTCAAAGAACTGAGGTTTATGAACTACAAGAATATTTCTCTAAAAATCAAAAAGGATCCTCTGCAATGCCTCATAAAAAAAATCCTATCTTAAGCGAAAATTTAACAGGCTTAGCTAGAATGGTTAGAAGTACGGTAGTACCGGCACTTGAAAACATAGCTCTTTGGCATGAAAGAGATATTTCTCATTCAAGTGTGGAAAGAAATATTGGACCAGATGCTAATATAACAACTGATTTTGCATTAGTTAGACTTACAAATATTTTAGATAACATGATTGTTTATCCTAAAAAAATGCTTGAAAACTTAAATTTAACAAAAGGTTTAATTTTCTCACAAGAAGTTATGTTGGAATTAACTAAAACAGGTTTAAGCAGAGAAAAATCTTATAGATTAGTTCAATCTTATGCAAAAAAATGTTTTGCAGAAAATTTAAATTTAATTGACGTCATTTCATCTGATAAATTTATAATGAGTAAAATTTCGCCAAAAAAACTAAAATCTATATTTAATTATTCTAAACACTTTAAAAATGTAAATTTTATCTTTAGAAGAGTTTTTAAATAATGAAAAAAGGTAAAAAATTATACGAAGGGAAAGCTAAAATCATTTATGCAACAAGTGATAAAAATTTAGTTATCCAATATTTTAAAGATGATGCAACTGCATTCAATAATCAAAAAAAAACTACAATTGAAGGTAAAGGTGTTCTAAATAATAGAATATCTGAGCATATACTCTCAAACTTATCTGAAGTTGGAATTAAAAATCATTTAGTAAAAAGAATTAATATGAGAGAACAGCTAGTTAAGCTAGTTGATATAATACCAATAGAATTTATAGTAAGAAATATTGCAACTGGATCATTAACTAAAAGATTAGGTATAGAGGAAGGAACTGTACTTGAACGACCATTAATAGAATACTGTTTAAAAGATGATAAGCTTGGAGATCCAATAATTAGTCGTGAGCATATTTTAACTTTTAATTGGCTAAACTTAATGCAGCTTGATTGGATAAATGAAAATCTGACTAGATTAAATGATTTTTTATTAGGAATGTTTAGAGGTGTCGGAATAAAATTAGTGGATTTTAAAGTTGAGTTTGGCTTCACTCATGAAAGTGAGAAAACTCAAATTATATTAGCTGATGAGATAAGCCCAGATACATGCAGATTATGGGATACTTTAACAGATAAAAAACTTGATAAAGACAGATTTAGAAAAGATTTAGGAGATCTTATTCCCGCGTATACAGAAGTTGCAAAACGACTTGGCATACTTCATGAACAAACAAATGTTTCTGCTGTTAATGTCACTCAACTTTCATCAATTAAAAGAAAGAAAAAATGAAAATTTCTGTAATTATAACTTTAAAAAAAGATGTTCTTGATCCACAAGGAAAAGTTATTCATCAAACTCTGGACGGAATGGGTTTTGATGATGTTAATGAAATTAGACAAGGTAAATATTTTGAAATTGACACTAAAGAAGCTGATATCGACAAAGCCAAAGCAAAAGTTGAAGAAATGTGTAAAAAACTTTTGGCAAATCTTGTGATTGAAAATTATAAAATTATTGATCCAAAGTAATTAATGAAATCATCAGTTATTACTTTTCCTGGTTCAAATTGCGACAGAGACATGAATGTTGCTTTAAAAAAATTTGGATTCAAAAATAAAATGGTTTGGCATGCTGATGCTGAATTACCAAAAAGTGATTTAGTTGTATTGCCAGGTGGATTTTCATATGGTGATTACTTGAGATGCGGAAGCATGGCATCTAAATCAAAAATAATGCAGTCTGTTATTAACTTTGCAAATTCAGGTGGTATGGTTATGGGAATCTGTAATGGGTTTCAAATATTAGTAGAAACTGGTTTAGTTCCAGGTGTTTTGCTTAGAAACAAATATTTAGAATTTATTTGTAAAAACGTTTTTGTAAAAATTAATGATAAAAAAAATAAATATTTTAAAAATATTAATAATGAGGTTTTAGAATTTCATATAGCTCATAATGAGGGAAATTATTTTTGTACTAATGATCAATTAAAAGAAATTGAAGATAATAATCAAGTAGCTATAAATTATTGTGATGAAAATGGAAAAATAGAAGATCAATTTAATCCTAAT
>CACEEJ010000035.1 GCA_902558545.1 uncultured Pelagibacteraceae bacterium
TTTTTATTTCCAAAATTTAAAGCAGTATCATTTAAAGCTGAAGGACCTAAATCCCAAAAATTTAAAGAATTTTTAATTTGAACTTTTTTGCCTTCATCAATTAATGTCCATATATTTTCACTTTGAAATGCAAAGTTTTTATATAATCGTGATCTATCATCAGATCCTGGTTGTTTTATGTTTTGTAAAAGAGGCTCCTTATTTTTTAAGGATTCTAATTCCTTTTTTAAAATTTGACTCATTTCTTCATCAAAATTATTTTTGATATAATCAAATCCATCGATAACTTTTGTTGGTAAAACAATATGATTAACAATAATACTATAATTACCTAATAAAATTTTTGGAATAAATATAAAAATCAATAAGCTAAACAAAATTGTTTTATTTTTTAAGTGTTTTTTATAATTTGAATAAAAAATTATTACAAAAGACAAGCTCAACAAAAATACTTTTGGCCAAGTATTAATTGGTGGTGTTATTATTATAAATGCTACAAAGAAAAATATTAATTTGTTTAAAAAATTATTTTTACTTAAATTTTTTTTTAATTTTAAAAATGCCATTATTAAGTATTTTAATAGTCAAATTACTGATATTTTAAACAATTGATAATATGAAATTTATAAAGTAGATGTTCTCTATGAAATCTAAATATTCCGTATTTTCAATTATAAAAAATGCTTTTTCATACCATGAAAATTGGGGAAAAGCTTGGAAAGATCCCACCCCAAAAAAAGAATATGACGCTGTAATAGTGGGTGGTGGTGGACATGGTTTAGCAACCGCCTACTATTTAGCAAAAAAACATAAGATGAATAATATTGCTGTAGTCGAGAAAGGTTGGATTGGTGGGGGAAATACTGGACGGAATACAACAATTATTAGATCAAATTATTTATGGGACGCCAGTGCAGGATTATATGATCATGCATTAAAAATTTGGGAAGGTTTATCTCAAGAACTAAACTATAATGTAATGTTTAGTCAAAGAGGTGTAATGAATCTTGCACATAATTTGCAAGATGTTAGAGATTTAAAAAGACGAACACATGCTAATAGACTAAATGGTATTGACGCAGTTTACTTGAGCACAGAAGAAGTTAAAAAATTTTGTCCAATTATAAATACATCACCAGATATTAGATATCCTGTTTTAGGAGGAACTTTACAACGTAGAGCTGGTACAGCAAGACATGATGCAGTTGCTTGGGGATATGCTAGAGGAGCTGATGCAATGGGTGTTGATATTATTCAAAATTGTGAAGTTAAAGGAATAAAAAGAAATGGAAATAGTGTTGAAGGAATAGAAACAACAAAAGGATTTATAAAAACTAAGAAAGTTGGTGTAGTTGCAGCTGGTCATTCTAGTGTAATAGCTAATATGGCTGGTCTAAGACTTCCACTTGAAAGTAAACCTTTACAGGCTTTAGTTTCTGAACCTGTAAAACCAATTATTGATACAGTTGTAATGTCTAATGCAGTGCATGCTTATGTCAGTCAATCTGACAAAGGAGAATTGGTCATTGGTGCTGGAACAGATGATTATGTTTCTTATACTCAAAAAGGTAGTCATCAAATAGTTGAAGGAACACTAAATGCTATTTTAGAATTATATCCAATTTTCAGTAGAATGAGAATGTTAAGACAATGGGGAGGAATAGTAGATATTTGTCCTGACGCTAGTCCAATTTTAAGTAAAACTTCAATTAAAGGATTATACTTTAATTGTGGTTGGGGTACTGGAGGATTTAAAGCAACTCCTGGATCTGGAGATTTGTTTGCACATACAATCGCAAATGATGAACCACACAAACTTAATGCTGCATTTAATTTAAATAGATTTGTAAGCGGAGACCTTGTTGATGAACATGGGGCTGCAGCGGTTGCTCATTAATGTTTTTAATAAACTGTCCATACTGTGGAGAAAGAGATCAGCAAGAATTTAAAGCTGGCGGTGAAGCTCATATCGAGCGACCAAAACAACCAACAGAGTTGAGTGATGATGAGTGGGCAGAATATTTATTTATGAGAAAAAATATTAAAGGTGTTCAATTTGAAAGATGGAACCATGCACATGGGTGTCGTAAATGGTTTAATATGGTTAGAGATACATCTAATGATGAAATAAAAGCAATTTATAAAATGGGTGAAAAACCACCTTCTCAATAAAATGACAAAAAACTTAAGAGTAAAATCTAGCGAGTACATTGATGAAACTAATAGAATCTCCTTTAAATTTAATGGCAAAACTTATCACGGATTTAAAGGCGATACTTTAGCATCAGCATTACTTGCAAATGATGTTCATTTAGTTGGAAGAAGTTTTAAATATCATAGACCAAGGGGAATTATGACGTCAGGTTCAGAGGAGCCAAATGCTATTGTTCAAATAAACCCTGGTACCAACAGAACGGAACCCAATGTTAGAGCTACTGAAGTAGAGATTTATGAAGGTTTGGATGCATCAAGTCAAAATTGTTGGCCAAGTGTTGAATTTGATATTGGTGGAATAAACAATTTTCTCTCCCCTTTTTTTCCAGCGGGTTTTTATTATAAAACATTTATGTGGCCTGCTAGTTTCTGGGAAAAATATGAATTTTTCATACGACACTCAGCCGGTTTAGGGAAATCACCAACATCAAGTGACCCTGACATTTATGACCACCGTAATGTTCACTGTGATGTATTGGTTGTAGGCGCAGGCATATCAGGAATACAGGCAGCAAAAATTTCAGCTAAAAATAATTTTAAAACGTTATTAGTTGATGAAAAAAATGAACTTGGTGGATCAACTATTTATGAAAACAATGAATTTAATAAAATTAATAATAAAACTCCTTCTGAATGGTTAAAAAAAGAAATAGAGGAACTTAAAGGTATTAAAAATCTTGAAATAAAAACTAGAACAAGTGTAGCTGCTTATCATCAATATAATTATCTTTTGGCTAGAGAAAATCTAACTGATCATTTAGATGCTAAAGATAAAACAAATAAAATCAGACAAAGACTTCTTAAAATTAGAGCTAAGAAAGTTATTTTAGCCACTGGTGCATTAGAAAGACCTTTGATATTTAATAATAATGATAGACCAGGAATAATGCTTTCATCTGCTGTTAAAAAATACAGTGAATTTTATGGGGTTGCATGCGGTAGTAAAAATTTATTTTTTACTAATAATGATAGTGCTTACGAAAGTGCTTTGTCACTATATAACAAAGGTATAAATGTTGAGGCAATTATTGATATTAGAGAGCAATCTGAAAGTAAAATTGTTAAAAAAGTAAAAGAAGCAGGTATTAAAATTTACTGGTCACATACAATTGTTGATACGGCTGGTTATAAAAGACTAAATAGTGTTTCAATCATGAAACTATCAAATGATGGTACTTCAGTTACTGGAAGTAAAATTTCTATTTGGTGTGATTGCCTAGGAGTTGCTGGTGGCTGGACACCTGCTGTACATTTGTATACACAATCAGGAAACAAACTTAAATTTGATGAAGAAAAAAAAGTTTTCTTACCAAATCAAAATACGTCTGAACAAATAAGTGTAGGATCTTGTGGTGGAGATTTTAAAATTGATGAAATTATTAAAAATTTGAATCATAAGCTTAAAGATACTCTAAATATTAAAGAAACGGATTTAGATAATATTAAAGTTGAGATTGATCAGGAAAATTCAAAAAGAAATATTTGGTTACTTCCTAGTGATAAACCTTTAGGCAAAACTAAACCATTCGTAGATTATCAAAACGATGCGACCGCTAAAGATATCAAATTAGCATTAAGAGAAGGTTTTAGATCTATTGAGCATGTAAAAAGATACACGACTACGGGTATGGGAACTGATCAAGGTAAACTAGGAAATATGCATGCATTGGGAATAATTGCGGATACAGCCGGTGTTAAAATGGGTGAATTAGGAACTACCACATTTAGACCACCTTACACACCATTAACATTTGGAACTATTGTGGGTCGAAATGTAGGAAAGTTTTTTGATATTTTTAGAAGAACACCAATGAATGATTGGCATGTTGAAAATAAAGCTCAATTTGAAAATGTCGGTCAATGGAAGAGAGCATGGTACTACCCTTTTAACGGAGAAACTATGCATCAAGCAGTTCAAAGAGAAAGTAAAGCTGCAAGAGAAAGTGCTGGTATACTAGATGCCTCTACTCTTGGTAAAATTGATATTCAAGGAAGTGATGCTTCTGAATTTTTAAATAGAGTTTATACAAATGCTTGGTCAAAATTAGCTATAGGAAAATGTAGATATGGCCTAATGCTAAACGAGGATGGTATGGTTTATGATGATGGAGTTACAACAAGATTAGGTGAAAATCATTACATCATGACAACAACAACTGGTGGAGCAGCAAATGTTTTAGGTAAACTTGAAGACTATCTCCAAACTGAATGGCCTGAACTTGATGTTTACTTAACTTCTGTAACAGATCATTACGCTACAGCGAGTTTATGTGGTCCTAATAGTAAAAAAATTCTTAAAAAAATAATTCCCGATTTAGATTTATCAGATGAAAACTTTCCTCACATGTCTTTTAAAGAAGCGAATATCGGTAATATCCAATGCAGAATAATGAGAATTAGTTTTACTGGAGAACACAGCTACGAAATAAATGTTCAAGCAAGTTATGGGAAAGATTTATGGGAAAAGTGCATGGAAGCAGGTCAAGAATTTAACATTACGCCTTATGGAACTGAAACAATGCACTTGTTAAGAGCAGAAAAAGGTTTCATCATTGTAGGTCAAGATACAGACGGAACAATGACCCCTATTGATCTTCAAATGGATTGGATTGTAAGTAAAAAAAAATATGACTTCATAGGAAAAAGATCTCTTTATAGATCTGATACAATGAGAGAAGATAGAAAACAATTAGTTGGATTATTAACTGATGATCCAAATATTGTTTTAGAAGAGGGAGCACAAATAGTTTCAGAGTTAAATCAAAATCCGGTTGAAATGCTTGGACATGTAACATCAAGTTATTTCAGTCCAAACCTAAACAAATCAATTGCACTTGCAGTAGTTAGAGGTGGAAAAGATATGATGGGAAAAAAACTTTTTGTGCCCATGGAAAATAAAAATATTAATGTCACAGTTGCAAATCCAGTCTTTTATGATGAGAAAAATGAGAGGTTGAATGCTTAATTATAATCCAGTTATTAAAAATGAAATTAATCAAGGGAGTGTTTCTGTAAAAGAAATCTCTCCAGTAATGAAAATTAATTTAAGAGGAAAAAAAAGAGAGTTTTTAACAAATGTTGGTAAAATTCTTAATATGATTTTACCTACAGAGGCAAACACTTCAACAACGAGTGATAAATTAATAGCAATATGGCTTAGCCCTGATGAATGGATGATAGTCTCAAATGAGCTAACGAGTAAAAACACTAATAAATTCAATCTATATGAATTGTTATTTAATAGTATTTCAAAAACAAATTTAGGTGCTGTAATCGATGTAACTGATCAATTTGTTCAATTAGAACTTAAAGGCAAAAATATCTATGAAATTTTTTCAGCAGGGTGTCCTTTTAATTTTAATGAATTCAAAGAAAAGAAAGGATCAACAGCTCAGACAGTTTTAAATCATGTAGATGTAATTCTGCACCATAAAGATGAAAATATTGTAAATCTGTTTGTTAGAAGATCTTTTGCTGAACACCTTTGGTCTTGGATAGAGGACTGTTCTTCAAGATTATAAATTTAAAAAAAATCTAATAAAGAATATTTTTTAATTTGAATTCAAATATTTCCAAAAAGTTGGGGAATTAACTATGACGTATAGAAGATTAAGATCACTATTTTCTCTTACACCAGGTTTAATTTCAAAACATATTGTCCTAATCACTCCTCCTCTATTTAATTCAAAATCAATTATCTTAGTGCTTACATTATGTGGTTTTAATTGTTTTTTTGGTATAAAATATATTTCTGGTTCTATATTTAAATTAAATGAATTTTTTATATCGCTAGTAATATTATTTTGTTTTTCATAACATTCTTTAATATCACTTTTTTCTTTCATATATAAAGTACCTTCAAGAGCGTATATTTCATATTTATTATCATTTATCTTTAAAATAACACCTACATCATCATAAATTTTAAATTTATTTTTTATTTCCCAAGTAGATATTGCTACGTAATCGTTATCATAATAATAAGAAATAGTTTCATCATTTATTTCTTCGATAATTTTATTTTCTTCCATATATTCTAATAAACTGTCTCCAATACTCATTCCTTCTATTTCAAAGTCCATAACATCTTCGGCCTTAGACAAGGATTGAAAACTAAAGATAAAAATTAATATTAATAAAAATATCCTCATAAATAATAATTTCTCACTCCGATAAATATCTGTCAAGAATTTAGATAAATTGAAATTAATAATAAGACTTATCAATTTGCTCCCCAGCCACTTTTAATCCATTTAATAATTTTGTCTGAAAATAAAGCAACACTTATAACACTAGTGTACTCAACTGCATCTGACCATAATCTATTAGTTGCGGTTATTGAGCCAGAATTTAGTGAAAATTCATAATAAGTATGTACACTTTTTCCTGTTTTATCATCTGGATGAACAACTGTATTTTTGTTTCCGACTCCATAAATTCTACTTAAATCGTCTACAACGCGCATAAAAATTTTATCACATTTATTTTTGTTACCACAATCTATTAATCCACTTAAAGATTGAATTATAAAATTTGGATCGTTAGGTTTATAATAAAATTGCATAGCATCATAATTTGTCATATTCAAATCTTGACCATTATAAATCTCTGCAATTCTATATTGCATATCTGAAGGTAGATCATCGTAATTAACAAATTTTTCAATTTGTTTTTTTTCAAAATGCTCTAAAAGACTATCTCCAATACTTATACTTTCAATTTCAAATTCTCTAATATCATCAGCTTTCGTGAATGACAGGAGGCAAGAGATTATAATTAAGGTAAATAAAATTTTTTTAAATATATGATAACTAGTAATTTTCATAAGTTATAAATTGACTAAAATCTTTTGAAACCATTGAAATATATAATGAATCAAGTTTACCTTGATTTTCAAGTTTTTTACTCATATCAAAACATACGCAATCAACTCTTCCATCAGGTAATCTAAAGACATATCTTACGTAAGTACTGTTCTTATAACCTGGATGATCACCTTCATCAAATATGCCATCTATTCCAAAAAC
>CACEEJ010000036.1 GCA_902558545.1 uncultured Pelagibacteraceae bacterium
TTTAATTTCTGATTATTAAAATTAATTTTCTTGTTAGAATTAGGGAAAAAAATTTTTATAAAATCTTGTTGATCTAAAACTATATTTTTCAAAAATATTTCTGTATCTATACTTAAATCATTATCTTTTTTATTTATAAAATATTTAATTTCATCTACTCCGTCAGTATTTAACTGAATTTGTCCCTCGCCATTAATTGAGAAATTATTGCCCTTATAATTTAAATTTAACTTATGATTATCAAGTAAAATTAAGTCATCAACTTCTGTAAAATAATTATTAATAATTTCTAATTTTTTATATTTTAGCTGTGTAAAATTTATATCAGAATTTAATATAATATTTTTAACTTTAAATTTTTCATCGATCTCTAAAGAAAATTCATTATTTGATTTAAATTTAGCATCATCAATCAGCATATTTTCAAAACTTAAATTAAATAATTTTAATATATTTGAATTTAGACTTGACTGATCATTTGCAACAATAGCATCAATTAAAAAACTATTTTTTTTCCTTTTTACATTTAGTTTTTTTGAAATAAATTTCACATCTTCCGCTTTAAAATTTATCTCATTAAAAAAATAATTATCTTTTTGAAAATTGAAATTAAAATTAATATTTTTAAAATTAACCTTATTTAAAAAATTTATACTTGCATCATTTATTAAACCTTCAATTTTATAATCATTCTTAAGTTTACCATTTTCATCGATATTCAAATTCAGGTCTATAACTGCATGACCTTTTTTTACAATTTTTTCTAATATAAATAATTCAGGTTTATTTTTTGTGGTTCGAATAAATTTAATTAAATCATTTAATAAAATAGACTTGGTTCTTACCTCTATATTTGACGATAAAATCTTTTTTTTAATTAAAGAATTGAGCGAAACCTCCGTTTTAATACTTTCTAACGCTAATGGTCTTTTTGAAAAATATACTGTGGTACCAATTGTATTTGCATAAATTTTTAGTTTTAAAGGATCTAAAGTTAATCTAATTTTTTTTAAATCTATTTCTATGTTTTTATTTATTTGTGAGATTCTTTTTTTAATTTGATTATTAAACTTATCTGTCTCTATACCAACAGTACTAAGGTAAACTGTAAAAATTACTAAGACTGATAGAAGTAGGATAAAATATTTTAAAATATTATTTTTCATGTAATTTATAAAGCGATTGTTCCAAAAATTCATCGATATCACCATCTAATACTTTATCAGGACTAGTGCTTTCAAAATTAGTTCTATTGTCTTTCACAAGTCTATAAGGTTGAAGAACATATGACCTAATTTGATGGCCCCACCCTATTTCAGATTTAGAAGTTTCAACATTTTGACTTTCTTCCTCCCTTTTTTTAATTTCATAATCATACAATCTTGCTTTTAACATATTCATGCATGTTTCTTTATTTTTATGTTGAGATCTTTCATTTTGACATTGAACAACAATTTTTGATGGAATGTGTGTTATTCTAACTGCACTATCAGTAGTGTTAACGTGCTGGCCACCTGCTCCACTGGAACGATAGGTGTCTATTCTTAAATCTTTTTCTAAAATTTCTATATTTATATTTTCATCTACAACTGGATAAATCCAAACACTTGCAAAACTTGTATGCCTTCTTGCTCCGGAGTCAAATGGAGATATCCTAACTAATCTATGTATTCCCGACTCTTTTTTTAACCATCCAAAAACATAATCACCATCTATTTTAATTGTTGCAGACTTTATTCCAGCTTCATCACCTCTATGTTCACTAATCAAACTAGATTTAAAATTTTTTTTATCAGACCATTTTAAATACATTCGTCTTAGCATATCAGCCCAATCTTGACTTTCTGTGCCTCCAGCACCAGCATGTATTTCTATATAACAATTTAAAGGGTCTGCTTCATTAGATAAAAAACATTTAATTTCATTTTTTTTAACTTCACTTCTTAAGTCTTTTATATTTTTTAGAACTTCATTTTGAACTTGTAAATTCTCTTCTTCAAGTGCCAGTTGATTCAAATCATCTAAATCTTTAAGTTTTTCTACATTATTATTTAAAGAATTGGTTAAATCTTCATAAAATTTCTTTTCTTTGATTACTCTGTAAGAATTATTTTTATCTTGCCAAAAATTGGCACTCAGCATTTGTAAGTTTAAAGATTCTAGTTTTGAATGGATATTGTTTTTTTCAAAGATACTCCTGTATTTTTTGATTTATCTTTGCAATCTCTTCTTTAAAATTTTGATAATTATTATCCATTAGTAAAACTTTAATATATTATTTGAATCTAATCTATCTGAATTTGTATAAATTACTTTTCCATCAACCACATTTTCTTTTTTAAAAACCTCAATTATGGTATTCTTTGAATTAAATTTTGCCTTTTGACCTGTTAAAGGGTCAACAACCATCATAACTGTTCCTTTGGCAGCCTTAAATGGTCTTGCATCATTTTTATTAACGGAATCTCTTATAAAACTTTTGAATATTGGTAAAGCAGTTTTAGATCCTGTTTCGTATTTTCCTAATGGAGCCGGGTTATCTGAACCAACATAAACACCAACTAGTACATTTGAGGTAAAACCTATAAACCAAGTATCTGTATTTTTATTTGTTGTTCCAGTTTTACCTGCAATATTCAAATTTAAGGCTTTTAGTTTTTTAGCTGTACCTCTTTGAACAACTCCCTCTAAAATTGATGTCATTTGAAAAGCAGTTTCTGGTGAAAAAATTTGCGTATAGTTATTTTTAATCTCTGGATAATCGTTGGTTAAATAAGAAATTTGATCACAATTAATACATTTTCTTTTATCATTATTAAAAATAGTGTTTCCCTCACTGTCTTGAATTCTATCTATAAGTATTGGTTCAACAAGTTTTCCTCCATTAACAAAAACTGAATATGCAGATGTAAGTTTTAATAAAGTTGTTTCAGCAGATCCCAAAGATATAGATAAAAGTTCATCTGGATTATCATAAATTTTTAATGCTTTTGAAAAATCAACTATTTTCTCTACACCTAGATTTTGGGCTATTCTTACTGTCATTAAATTTCTAGATTTCTCCAATCCAACCCTTAAAGTAGAAGGTCCATAAAATTTTTTTCCATAATTTTCTGGTTTCCACATTTTTAAATCATCTCCTTGGTCTAAAACTAGCGGTGCATCTAGAACTAATGATGCTGGTGTAAAATTATTTTCTAAAGCTAATGCATAAACAAATGGCTTAAAAGCTGATCCAGGTTGTCTTTTAGCTTGAGTTGCTCTGTTAAACTCACTTTGCTTAAAACTAAAACCACCACTTAGTGCTAAAACTCTGCCAGTAAATGGATCCATCACAACAATTCCACCATTTACCTTTGGTAGTTGTTTTAAATCAAAAATATTTTCTTTAATTTTCTCTACATAAATTATGTCACCAAGTTTTAATAACTTATTAAATTCTTTCTTTGTCCAAGAAATACTCTGATATTCTATTATACCTTCGATTTTATCTTCAGTTTCTATTTCTGCTGAAAATTTATTTATTTTTTTAACTATTGCTAATTTCCAATTTAGTGAATTTTCTAATTTATACTTTTCTAAATCTTTTTTCCATTCTGAATTATAAATTTTGTTGGTAAGAGATCCTCTCCATCCTTTTCTTTTATCATATGCTATTAGCCCATCTCGAAGAGATTTTGTTGCAACTGTTTGTAAATTTAAATCTATTGGAGTATTAATATTAAAACCTTGTTTATAAACTTTATCATAACTTAAAATTTCAATTACATTCTTTCTCACATCTTCAATAAAAAATTGAGCATCTTCTAAATAAATTTTTTTATTTTTTTTTAAAATAATTTCCTCATTAATTAGTTTTTCATACCATTCTAATGATAAATAATTATTTTCTAATAAGTTTTTTAAAACCAAATTTCTTCTAAATTTTGCTACATCTGGATCTCTATACGGATTATATCTACTAGGAGCTTTTGGCAAAGCTGCTAATAAAGCAGCTTCTGAGTAATTTAAATCTTTAATAGACTTGTCAAAATATTCTAAACTTGCAGCAGCTACTCCATATGCTCCACTGCCTAGATAAATTTGGTTTAGATAAAGTTCTAGAATTCTTTCTTTAGATAAAGCTCTCTCTATTCTAAAAGCTAAAATTGCTTCCTTAATTTTTCTATTTAAACTTACTTCATTTGTTAGTAAAAAATTTTTTGCTACTTGTTGGGTGATTGTAGAAGCTCCTTCCAACCTTTTAGATGATAAAATATTTGAAATATTATTTATTAAAGCTCTAATAACACCTTTGGCATCAACTCCTGGATGTTTAAAAAAATTTTTGTCTTCAGCAGATAGAAATGCGTTAATTACATTTTTTGGGATTGAATTAAATGGAACAAACACTCTTTTTTCTTTTGAAAAATCTGCCACCAACTCACCATTACCAGAGTAAACTTTACTAGAAACAGGGGGTTTAAAATTTTTAAGAAATTTATAATCAGGTAAATCATTAGAATAAGTCCACAAGATACTTATTATTAAAATAGCTGATAAAAGAATACATGACGTAATTAAAATAAAGATATTTTTTAAAAATTTATTCATTTTAATTTCATTATATCTTGGAATTTGTTAAAGATATGGCAAGAAATTAAACAAAATTTTAAAAATTAAACTATTAATGAAATTAACATTTACAAAATTATGGAAAAAAATTTATATATTGATGCTTCGCATCCTAATGAAACTAGAGTTGTTCTTAAATCGGGTGAAAATATTGAAGATTACGAGTACGAAGGTTTAAAAAACAACTTAATTAAAAATAATATTTATTTAGGCAAAGTAAGTAGAATTGAACCTTCCTTGCAGGCGGCCTTTGTTGATTTTGGAAGAGAGAGACATGGGTTTTTATCATTTAACGATATTCAATCGGATTATTATCAAATACCAAAAGCAGATTTAGAAAAAATTAAAGAAGAAGAAGAAAAAGCTAGAGAAGAACTTTCAAAAGAAGTTGAAGCTAAAGAAGAAGAAAATATTGCAGAAGGAAAATTGGAAATTGATGATCCTTTAGAAAAAAAACCAGAGGAGCAAATAGAGGAAAATTTAAATGACAAAGATAGTATTGCAGAAAAAGATAATGTAGGCGAGGAAAAAGACAAGAAAATAGTAAATAAATTTAAATTTAAAAAATATAAAATTCAGGAAGTAATTAAACCTAATCAAGTAATTCTTGTACAAGTAATTAAAGATGAAAGAGGTCAAAAAGGTGCAGCTCTTAGCACTTTCATTTCAATTGCAGGTAAATATATAGTGTTAATGCCAAATACTCCTAAAGGAGGGGGTATATCAAGAAAAATTTTTAATCCTGCTGATAGAAAAAAAATACGAACGATTTTAAATGAAATTGAAATACCTAAGGAGATGGGACTAATTGTCAGAACTGCTGGAAGTAACAAAACTAAAAATGAGATAAATAACGATTTAACAACCTTAATAAATACTTGGAGTGATATAAAGGAAAATGCAATAAACTCTATAGCTCCTTCATTGATTCATCAAGAAAGTGAAATAATAAAAAGAACATTGAGAGATATGTTTGATGATAATACTCAAAATATAATTGTAGAAGGAAATGAGGGGTATAAAAAAGCACAATCATTTATTAAAATGATGATGCCTTCTAATGTTAAAAAGGTGAAAAAATATAGAGGAAAAGTTCCATTATTCATTCAAGAAAATATTGAGCAAAAGTTAAATCAGATTTTTGATTCTGAAATAAAACTTAAATCAGGTGGATATTTGGTAATTAATCCAACAGAAGCTTTAGTGTCAATTGATATAAATTCTGGAAGTTCAATAAAGGGAAAAAATGTTGAAAGCACTGCTTTAGATACAAATATCGAAGCTGCTGAAGAAATAGCGAGACAAATTAAAATTAGAGATTTGTCTGGTCTAATAATCATTGATTTTATAGATATGCTTAGTTTTGGAAATAGAAGATTGGTCGAGAGAAAACTTAAAGAAAAATGCAGAACAGATAGAGCAAGAATTCAAATTGGTAGAATAAGTAACTTTGGTCTTTTGGAAATGTCTAGACAAAGACTTAGAGAAAGTGCAATAAAATGGAAAGTTACATTGACTGATGAATCTTTCGCTCAAAAACTTTTAAAAATTGTTGAATTAAAAGCTGTAATTAATAAAGCTAAATTTGTTGAATTAAAAGTATGTAAAAAAATTTCAGATTTCCTTAAAGAAAACTTTGTTAATGATTTAACTTATTTTGAGAAAAAAAATAAAGTGACTATTGATATTATTAGTGAAAATTCACTAATTATACCAGAGTACATCATAGATATTAAAAATAAATCAAAAAAAACAATTGAGTTAATAGAATATTATGAAAAATTGAAAAATTTAGATACACAAAATAAAGAAAGCAAGTTAGCAGAAAATAAAAAGAACAATAAAATTAATAAAAAAACTTATAAGAAAAAAAGATATTTTAAAAAAACTAAATAATTCCTTTTGATGGAGATGACGGATTACCCATTAAAATTTTATCTATTCTTCCAGATTTAAAAGATTGCCTTCCTGCAATTACTGCATTTTTAAATGCAAGTGCCATTTCTAAAGGTTTTTTGGCCTTTGCAATTGCTGTATTAACAAGTACACCATCGCATCCTAGCTCCATTGCAATTGTTGCGTCGGATGCTTGACCTAAACCAGCGTCAATAATTAATGGAAGTTTGGTTTGTTTTCTAATTATTTGAATATTGATTTTGTTTTGAATGCCTAGTCCTGATCCAATTGGTGCAGCTAGGGGCATAATTGCGTCAGCACCTGAATTCTCTAAACGCTTAGCCATTAAAGGATCATCATTACAATAAACCATAACCTTAAAACCTTCTTTAGCGAGAACTTCTGTAGATTTTAATGTTTCAATCATGTCAGGAAATAAATTCTTTTTATCTCCTAAAACTTCTAATTTAACT
>CACEEJ010000037.1 GCA_902558545.1 uncultured Pelagibacteraceae bacterium
TGTGTTTTGTTGGTTGCAGGAATTTTTTTATTAATTGAAAGTAAATCTTTTAATAAAGAGAAAATTAAAATTAACCAAATACCAAGATTAATCTCAATTTCTATCGGATCGCTAATTGGCTTTCTGTCAGGGTTAGTTGGAATTGGTGGAGGTATTTTTTTAAGCCCTCTTTTATTTTTAATGAAAGCTGGATACCCTAGACATATCACCAGCAGTGCATCTTTATTTATACTTATCAATTCTATCTTTGGAATAGCTGGACAGCTGACGAAAGATCAAGTTTTAGATCAGGTTACTAACTATTGGCCATTATTTTTAACGGTGCTTATTGGAGGACAAATTGGTAGCTTATTAAACATTAAATTCTTATCGAATAAAATTTTAGCTCTACTAACTTCTTTTCTTGTAATTTTTGTCGCAATAAGAATGGGAATTAAACTTGTAGCTTAATATTGAATAAATTTGCTTTTAAGATATTTAAAGCATTATGAAAAATATAAAGCCTTTTGGTCCAACTATAGGAAAAACAAAAATTTCAAAGAAATTTTTAGATATCTTAAATAAAGAAATTGATAATAAAGTTTTAACAAAAAATAATGATTATAGCTCCAAACTTGCTAGTCAAATTAAAAAAGAAATTAAAATTTCAGATAATTTCATAAAAAAAAATTTAGAAAGAGAAATAAAAAAAAATATCAAAAGTTTTCTAAAAAATGAAAAGATTAAAAAAATTAAAGATATAAAAATATTAAATTTATGGGTAGTTAGTCAATTTAAAGATGAATATAACCCTATTCATTATCATGATGGAGATATATCTGGTGTTGGTTATTTAAAAGTCCCAAAAGATATGACTAAAAATAAACTTATAAAAAACAAAAAAGATAAGACTAATGGCACAATTGATTTTATAAACGGACAAAGGGGGTTTTTAAGCAGAAGTATTTTTAATATTGTGCCTAAAAAAAGAGACTTAATAATTTTTCCAAACTATTTAATGCATACTGCATACCCGTTTAATATCAATGCTGAAAGAAGATCTTTTTCTTTTAATGCTAAAATCATTCTTAGAAAATAATGATTAACAAAGATTTTTTTAAAAAAATTAGAATATTAGATGGAGGAATGGGTCAAGAATTACTTGCAAGAGGGATGAAGCCAAATTCAACTTTATGGAGTGCTAATGCAATATTAGATGAAAATTATCATCAACTTGTTTTAGACACACATATTGATTTCATAAAAGCTGGTGCAGAAATCATTGTCACAACAACTTTTGCTACACGGCAAAAACGTTTAAAAGAGAATAATCTTTTAGATAAATTTGAATATTTAAATCAAAAAGCAGGTGAAATTGCTCAAACTGCAAAACGAAAATTTCCCAATACTTATATTGCTGGTGGTATACCTCCACAAAATTTAACCTATGAAGCAGATGATAGAGGTGAGGTCGAAATTACAAAAAACTTTAATAGTCAAGCAAAGGCGTTAAATCCATATGTTGATTTTTTTTACTTTGATGTTTGGAGTAGTGTTAAAGAGGTTAAGTGTGGAATTGAGGCTATAAAAGAATTTAAAAAACCATATTTAGTTGGATTACATGTATCTGAAGGAACAACTTTACCAAGTGGGGAAAAGATCAAAGATGTCAAAAAAATAATTGATGAAAACACTCTAGGAGTGCTGTTGTCTTGTGTTTCTCCCGAAAATTTTGAGAAAAACTTAAAAGAATTAAAAAGTTTAAATTTACCATTTGGTTTCAAATTAAATGGCTTTGTTACCACTAAACTAAGAGAAAGTTACACATCAGTTTTTTTAGGAAAAAAATCTAATCCAAATGAAATTTTGGGAAAAAGACAAGATTTGACACCAATTAAAATTCAAGAAATTGCTAAAAAATTTAAAGACGCTGGGGCAACTATTCTTGGGGGATGCTGTGAAACAAGTCCTTCACACATAAAAGCAATCGCAAACCTTAAGTAACGTTTTTATAATCTGCTTTTCTAGCTAAATATATTCCAATAAATACAGCAATTAATGCAACTATAATTTTTGAGGTAATTATTTCATTGAGAAATATGTATCCTAAAATAATTCCAAATATTGGAATGATATATGAAACTTGTGAATGAAATATGAGGCCATTTGTTTTTAAAATTCTGAATCTCAATAACCATGCTATTCCAGTAGGAAAAATTCCTAAATATATTACCGATATAATAGAGTCTGTTGAAGGATTTAACATCCAGGGTTTTTCAAAAATTAAAGTGAATGGAAGAAGTATAATTGTAGACCAAATTAAAATTGAACCTGTGACATTTTCATTTTCTTTGTTACTGATTTTTAAGGTTATTACTCCCCCAATTACATAACAAGTAGATCCAAGCAGAATTAAAAGTGCAGCAACAAAGTTATTTTCATTAATTAAAAAATCATCTGAAAACAAAAATACTATTCCTGAAAATCCTATTAATAATCCAATAGTTTTTAATAGGTTAAATTTTTCTCCTTTTAAAAAAAAATGAGCTAGAACAGTTGAGCTCAATGGTGTTGTAGACATCAATATAGCTGCTAAGTTACTTTGAACATGATTTACTCCATAGGATATTAGTATGAATGGAATCGCTAAATTTACAAATCCTATAATTGCAAACCACTTCCAGTCTTTTGAGAATGCTTCAATTTTTATATTTTTATAAAAACATAAAATTAAAACTGGTATTGCTCCTAAAAATGATCTTAGAAAGCCTATTGTAATAGGTCCAAATGAATATGTAGCAATCTTTATATTAAAAAAAGCAGACGCCCATATTAATGACAATAATGTCAACAACATATAATCAACTAGTTGAGGTTTTCTCATTCTGTTATCTCTTTTGTTTCACCTGAAGTTAATGCAATTAAATTTTCAAAATTTATTTCAAAAACTGCATTAGGATGACCTGCAGCTGCAAAAATAGAAGAAAATCTATTTAAAGTTTCATCAATAAAAATTTTTATTTTTGTTAAATGTCCTGTTGGAGATACTCCACCAATTGTATATCCAGTAATTTTTTTAACATCTTCTGGGTTCGCCATTGAAACATCTTTTTGATCTAAAATTTTTTTTAATTTATTTAATGAACACCTTTTATCTCCAGAAACTAAACATAAAACATAACTATCCCCTGCTTTAAAAAGTAAGCTTTTAACAATTGCCCCTACTTTGCAACCTAAAGCTGTAGCTGCATCGTTAGCTGTTCTAGCAGTTTGCTCTAAAACAATTACTTTAATATCTGGATTAAATTGTTTTAGCGATTTTTCTGCTCTCAAAACTGGCTCTTTATTTAATATTGATTTCACAGGTTTAATATATTTATTATTTTAGTGACTAATTACACTACTTATGTGAAAATTGCATAGGTGTTATTTATTAAATAAGCAATATTTTTAAGTATTTTTTTGCTAATTAGGCCAAACAAAATTACATAGGAGACAAAATGAGTGCAGCAAAAGTATTAAAATTTATCAAAGAAAAAGAAGCAGAATTTGTGGATCTAAGATTCACTGATCCAAGAGGAAAACTTCAACACTTAACAATGGATGCTTCAATAGTTGATGAAGGTATGTTGAATGAAGGTGTCTTTTTTGACGGTTCATCTATTGCTGGTTGGAAAGCAATTAATGAGTCTGACATGATTTTAAAACCTGATACTGCAAGAATGTTCATGGATCCTTTTACGTCTCATAATACTGTGGTTTTGTTTTGTGACATTCTAGATGCAATTAAAAAAGATCCTTATGAAAGAGATCCAAGAGGTGTTGCTAAAAAAGCTGAAGAATATTTAAAAGCTTCAGGTATAGGTGATAAAGCTTTTTTTGGACCTGAGCCAGAATTTTTTGTTTTTGACGATGTAAGAATCAAAAATGATATGAATGAGTGTGGATTTAAATTAGATAGTAAAGAAGGTCCTTACAATTCAGGTAAAGAATATGAAAATGGAAATATGGGTCATAGACCTCAAATTAAAGGAGGATATTTCCCAGTACCACCAGTTGATAGTGAACAAGACATGCGTGGTGAGTATCTTAAAAATTTGAAAGAAGTTGGTATTAAAGTTGAAAAACATCACCATGAAGTTGCTCCTAGTCAGCACGAGCTTGGAATGTATTTTGGAACTTTAGTAAACCAAGCTGATAACGTGCAATTATATAAATATGTTGTTCAAATGGTTACACATTCATTTGGAAAAACTGCAACTTTTATGCCAAAGCCAGTTGCTGGTGACAATGGTTCAGGTATGCACATCCATCAATCCATTTGGAAAGGTGATACTCCGGTGTTTTCAGGTGATGCGTATTCTGGATTAAGTGAAACCGCATTACATTATATTGGTGGAATTCTGAAACACGCTAAAGCAATTAATGCTTTTGCTAACTCTACAACAAACAGTTACAAAAGATTAATTCCAGGTTTTGAAGCTCCAGTTCTTCTTGCATATTCAGCAAGAAATAGATCTGCTTCTTGTAGAATACCGATCACATTAAGCAAAAAAGGTGCAAGATGTGAGATTAGATTCCCAGATGCTGCAGGAAACCCATATTTAACTTTCGCAGCTATGTTGATGGCTGGAATTGATGGAATTAAAAATAAAATTCATCCTGGTGAGTCTTTTGATAAAGATTTATATGAATTACCACCTGAAGAAGTTAAAGCTATCCCAACAGTTTGTGGTTCTTTAAGAGAAGCAATGGAAAGTTTAGATAAAGACAGAGAGTTTTTAACTCAAGGTGGTGTCTTTACTGACGATCAGATTGATGCTTATATTGCTCTTAAGTTTGAAGAAATTCACAAATTTGAACATGCACCTCATCCTGTAGAGTTTGAGATGTATTACAGTAGCTAATAAATTTAATTACTGTCTGGTTGTTGCAATTGTATCTTTGTTAACACCTTTTTTAACTACGTAATCTTGTGTGCCGTTCGCACCGGTTTCAACTTCTTTACGTAGTTCTTTAAAGAATGTTTTTTCCTTTAAAGAGTCTTTTAAGTTTTTAACAAGATTTTTAAACTCAAATTTGTTCATAAAGAATCTATATATTAGATATGCATATAATGCAATACAGATATGCGATAAATGGGATAATACAACTTATGATATTTTGAAAGACTCTCCGCAGCCACATCGCTCAGTTTCATTAGGATTATTGAACACAAATGATGAGGACAATTCCTCCTTTTTATAATCCATTTCAGTGCCAAGCAGATACATAATAGCGGCTGAATCAACGAATACTTTTACGCCCTTATCTTCTATAACTTCATCATTAGGATTTAACTCTTTTGTGTACTCCATCACGTATGACATCCCTGCGCAACCACCAGATTTCACTGATACTCTAACTCCGATAGAATCTTTTTCAGCATTAGACATTATCTCTTTTATTCGTAATGCTGCGTTATCACTTAATTTAATTATAGGGTTCATTATAAATTTAATTCCAATTTTGCTGCTTCTGACATCATATCTTTATTCCACGGTGGATCCCAAACTAACTCAAGATCAACATCCTCTATACCTTCAACTTGCATTGCACCATCTTTTACTTCTTTAGGTAAACTTTCAGCTACTGGGCAATTTGGTGTAGTCAGAGTCATTTTAATTTTAGCAAACTTATCGTCCTCAACCTTAATATCATAAATCAAACCTAATTCGTAGATATTTACAGGTAATTCAGGATCATAAATTTTTCTTATTTCTTCAATTATCTGTTCTTTTTTTGACATAATTTAATTTTCCGTTTTTACTTCCTCTGTTTTTTCATCAAAAGCAGAAACCATTGTATGCCAAGATAAAGTTGCACACTTAACTCTCATTGGATATTGCTTAACACCAGATAAACACATTAGTTTAGTTTTTTCATCTTCACTCAAATGCTTAGATTTTAATTCAGGATTTTCCTTAATCATTGCTAAAAAATCCTCAACTATCTCTTTAGCCTCATGCTCATTTTTTCCTTTAATTAAATCTGTCATTATAGAAGCTGAAGCCATTGAAATCGCACAACCACTCCCTTCGAATGATGCATCTTCTACAATTTTTTGTCCATTTAGTTTTAAATAAATATGAACATTATCACCACAAAGTGGATTATTACCTTTAGCGTCTTTATTAAAACCTTCTGTCTTTCTAAGATTTCTAGGATTCTTACCGTGTTCTAATATAATTTCTTGATAAAGTTCTTTTAAATTCATTATAAATTAAATATTTTTTTACAGTTGTTAATTGACTCATTCAACTGATCTAAATCCTCTTTTGTATTATAAACACCAACCGATGCTCTAGCGCTAGCTGGAATATTTAATTTGTCATGTAGAATTTGACAACAGTGATGTCCTGCTCTTATTGCAACCCCGTCTTCATCCAAGATAGTTGCTATATCATGAGGGTGAACTCCTTCTATAGTGAATGATAAAACCCCTCCTTTATTTTTTGGATTTCCGATAAGTTTAACTGAGTTATTTTTTTGTAATAGTTCTTGCCCGTATTCAACTAAATCAGCTTCATGTTTCATAACATTTTCGATACCAATGCTTTCTAAAAATTTTATTGATTGGTCAAAAGCAATTACTTGTGCAGTAGCCATAGTACCAGCCTCATATTTATTAGGTAGTTCACCATAGGAAATCTTATCTTTTTTAACTTCATTTATCATTCCTCCACCACCTTGGTATGGAGGTAATTCTTCTAACCATTTTTTTTTGCCATATAGAACTCCCAAACCTGTAGGTCCATACATTTTGTGACATGAAATTGCATAGAAGTCACAATCTAAATCTTGCATATCTAATTTTAAATGTGGCGCTCCCTGACATCCATCGACTACAACAATTATTCCTTTTGAATGTGCAAGCTGGGTAATTTCTTTTACGGGTAAAATTGCACCTGTTACATTCGA
>CACEEJ010000038.1 GCA_902558545.1 uncultured Pelagibacteraceae bacterium
TTATCTGAAGCAGGTGATGAATTAATTAAAACAACACTTAGAGTAGCAAACGGTAGATTAACTTGTGCTGAAGCTTTGGGTCATAAAGAATTTGTTATGACTAAACTTTACAGAAGTGCTTAATTAACTTTAGTCTTTCATGAATATTAAGAAATACCTGGTTGTATTACCAGGTATTATATTGGCATTTGTTCTTTACACTTTATCTCAAGGTTTCAATAATATTCTTGGTATTGAGCTATTAGGCTATGAAAAAAGCCCAATATCTACTGCAATGATTGCTATTTTATTAGGAATGTTTTTTGGAAATGTTTTTCAAATTAGAGAAAGTTTTTTAAGAGGGTTAGATTTTACACAAAAATATATTCTAAAACTAGGTATTATTTGTCTAGGTATTCAATTGAAGCCATTTGAATTTTTAGAATTCGGAAAAATAGCAATTCCATTAATTATAATCTGTATAATCAGTGTGTTAATAGTAATCAAACTTCTAATTAAAAAATTAAAAATACCAACTAGAATGGCATACTTAATTTCAATAGGCAGTACTGTCTGTGGTACTACTGCAATAATGGCTACCGCTCCAGTTATTGGGGCAAAAAAAAATGAAATATCATATGCAATTGGTAATATTACATTGTTTGGAATACTTTCGATGCTTATTTACCCTTACTTTGCTAACTTTTATTTTGAAAGTGAGCCTTTATTAATTGGATTGTTTTTGGGAACCTCTATACATGAAACCTCTCAGGTTGCAGCTGCAGGATTGATTTATGACCAGCAATTTAATAGTCCTGAAACTTTAAATATAGCAACAGTAACGAAATTAATTAGAAATACCTTTCTGGTTATAATGATCCCTTTATTTGCATTTCTTTATAATCGAGGAAAAACCTCAGAAAAGAAATACTCGATAATAGATATTTTTCCTTACTTTGTATTAGGATTTGTAGCAATGATAATAATTAGAAATTTAGGTGATCTAATGTACTCAAATAATTACGAATGGTTGGTTACAATTGAGGGTATTAAATTGTCCTCAAAAATATTTTTAACAATGGCAATGGCAGCAATTGGGCTTTCAACTAACTTAAAAGAACTTAAAAATATGGGCTACAAACCTTTTATAGTTGGTTTTATAGGTATGGCAACGGTAGGATTAGTTAGTATTACAACTATCGAATTATATTTAAATTTTTTTAATTAAGATTTTACTAATAATTTTTTTCTAAAGTTTGAAATAAATCGTCTTATAAAAGCTGCTCCAACACCTAAAAAAATTGCAAACATAATTGTAAATAGTCCATAAAAGAAAGGCATTTCTTTAGAAAAATCAATTATAAATTGAGAAAAGAAATTTAAATCTGAACTGGTTGCTTTAGCAGTTCCATTAATAATTTGGTCTGCAAAAAATGTGTCATACGCAATTGCTATACCTACGATTAACAATAAAATTGCTAACAAAGCTCTTAAACCAGAACTGTCAATTCTTTCTCCTAATTTTTGCCCAACCTGAACTCCAATGATTGAACCAATAACCAACATCAGTACTAAAAATAAATCTATAGATCCGTAATTAAATGAATGAAGAAAAGTAACAATCACACTTACAAAAATAGTCACAAATAGAGATGTTCCTGGAACTAGTTTTGTAGGCATTTTAATAATATAAATCATTGCTGGAACTAAAATAAATGCTCCTCCTATTCCCATAATCGCTGCAATAAATCCCACCAATAAACCAATGATAATTGGAGTAAATATACTTTCGTATAATTTAGATTTAGGAAACCTCATTCTTAATGGAAGACCATGTATCCAATAATGAACATGTAATTTTTTTTTAACAACAACGTTTCTTTTTGCTTTATCTATTTCACCTAAACTTTCAACAAGCATTAACGTTCCAATTATTGCTAATATATACATATAAGCCAGAGAGATAACTGTATCAATTTTTTCCGATACCTTTAAAATAAGTAAAAGTGTAAATTCCTAAAGAAGTTCCAATTACACCTCCAACCACAATCATTGAACCCATTTTATAATCTAAAGTATTTTTTAAATAATGAGTAGTAGATCCAGAAACTGAAGTAGCTAAAATATTATTTGCTTCATTCGCAACTGCATATGCAGGAGGTATTCCTAAAAAAATTAGAAAAGGTGTCATTAAAAAACCACCACCAACACCAAATAAACCTGAAAGCACTCCCACAATCGCACTTAACAAAAGTATCTCGATAGGGTTAACAAAAACTTGAGCTATCGGTAAAAATACTTCCATAAAAAATTTAAAAGTTGTTAAAAAACAACTTAGTTAAAAGTGATAAAAGTTCCAACTAAAATCACTCCCCAGTAAGCAGTTAAGCTTACTATAATTCCTGCCTTAATAAATGTAGTTTTAAAATTTGAGAGTTTATTGATAATTTTTACGTTAGAAAATAACATTAAATTCGTCAATACACCCACAACGAAATTTGTCAAACAATTATTTATTATTAAGTGATTTTTTTTGCCTAGTAGATGGTAGCCCCAAAAACTTTAATTGTATCGTCCTCAACTCCTAATACCAACCTTCCAAGGAACTCTCCTGGGATCTCTTTATTTGTCTGTTTGATCAAAACAGTTATGTGGTCTCCTCTTCTAAGGCATCCAAAAGGTTCGAAAGTCTCTTTAAGATTAGTAATTAGCTTGTTATTGGCCCACTGTTTCCCGAGCTCTACTTCATTAGCACCAAAAAGCATTTGAGTAGAAAAATCTTTAGTAAATCCACCATAATCTTTGAGATTAGACGATCTAACCAAATTATCCCAAATAGGTTTGGCTAATTCATATATTTCATCATCTGTTTTAGATAAAATATCCATGTGATTTAATTAAATTTTCTACTACGAAGCTTTTTTCTTCTCGTTCTCATCCACTATGTGGTAGACAGGAACTTTTTCCATACTAAATTTGCCAGTTTTTGGATCTCTTCTAGAAACTGTTAAGCAATGCCAATTATCATCATCAAGTTTCATATGATCACCTCTATAGTAATATCCAGGCCATCTAGTTTCTTCTCTAAACATAGTATGTTCTGTTACACACTGAGATGTCAAAGCTCTGTGTTTAAGCTCCCATGCCCTCATAAGCTGGTGATAATCCTCAGCTCCCACATTTTCAAGATCTTCCTCAAGCCAAGCTAACAATTCTAATCCTCTTTTTAGCATATTAGCATTAGTCATATAGTTTGTAGCTATTCCACCTACATATTCATCCATTATTCTTTGTAAACGTTGTAAGCCTTGAATAGGTGAGATATAGCTTGGAGATACAGTTCCTCCTGTAATCTCATTTTGAGCTACTGTGTAATTTTCTAAAGGTTTGTAAACTTTAACTTTGAAATCTTCACATTGTTTATCTGATACTTTTAAACCCTCAGCTTTTTTGTCTTCAATATATTTTACAGCTGCTTTTGCTGCTAATCTACCCTCTGTAAATGAGCCTGACGAAAATTTGTGAGCACTTCCACCTACAGTATCACCTGCTCCAAATAATCCATCAATTGTTAACATTCTATTATATCCCCAGAAATATTCTGGTGGGGATAAATCTTCTGGTCCACTTACCCAAGCACCAGAACAAGTAGCATGAGAACCCATTACGTATGGTTCGGACGTTGTTAATTCAGGATTTGTATATTTCGGGTCAATATTTTGAGATGCCCAAACTACAGCTTGACCTACTGTCATTCCTAAGAAATTCTCCCAACCAACAGTTTCTAAATGTGGGTCTTGAAAAGCCTCAGTAGTAACCATATGGATTGGTCCACCACCTGCTATTGTTTCTTGAATAAAAGCATGATTTCTTAAACACGTAGGTGTTGGATGGTGATCTATATATTCACCTACTAAATCCTTAGTCTGGTCGTACCATTTCTTCTCGTAGTTTTCACCGTTTGCATTTTGTGTATATGTTTTTAAATGAAGAAAATATGCTCCAACAGGTCCATATCCATCTTTAAATCTACATAATACAATTCTATTTTCCATTTGAGTCATTTTAGCACCAGCTGCAATTGGTAATGCGTATGCAGAACCATTACTCCAAGGAGCATACCAAGTTCTTCCCATACCTTCTCCAACAGCTCTAGGCTTAAATATGTGTGAAGCTCCTCCTGCTGCAACAATTACAGCCTTTGCTCTAAATACATGGAAATCACCTGTTCTCATATTAAAGCCAACAGCACCACCCACTCTATTCTCTTGAGCCTCATCCATTAAAAGATGAGTAATCATAATTCTATTATAAATTTTGTCCGCAGATTTTTTTGCTGCTTCTGCAACAATTGGTTTATAACTTTCACCGTGGATCATTATCTGCCACTTACCTTCTCTTAAATATCTTCCAGTCTCTTCATTTTTCATCATAGGAAGACCCCACTCATCAAACATATGAACAGTTGAGTCTACATGACGAGCCATGTCATATCCTAAATCTTCTCTAACCATTCCCATCAAATCATTTCTTGCGTATCTGACATGATCTTCAGGTTGATTTTCGCCCCACTGCATACCCATGTAACAGTTAATTGCGTAAAGACCTTGAGCTACTGCCCCACTTCTATCTATGTTTGCTTTTTCAACACAAACAATTTTCATATCTCTGCCCCAGTGCCTTGCTTCGAAAGTTGCACCAGTACCAGCCATACCTCCACCAACAACTAGTACATCGCAGTCTTCATAATGAGTTTTATGCTTAGCCATTAGTAATAAACTCCTTTTTTAAAAGACTCTTTTGGAACTGCAGGAAGTTCACCATTAATGTTTAGTCCTTCAGGTTCACTGTAAAGTCTTTGTGAGTTTAATTCTCCTTGTTTAATTTTTTCACCATCTGCAAGTTTAGGAATAAATTTTCCCCATGGTTTTGTTGTTATAGGTGAAACAAAGTCTTTTGTTGTTCCATTTCTAAATTTAATTTTCCAAGAAATAGTTCCTTTTTCTTCTTCACGTCTTACTCTAACGCTATGTCCCATTGGAGCAAAATCTGCATAACCTCTTACGTCAATCGCATGATTTGGGCATGCTTTTACACATGAATAACATTCCCAACAAAAATTAGGTTCTATATTTTTCGCACGTCTAATGTTTTCATCAATGTGCATTATATCAGATGGACAAATATCTACGCAGTGACCACATCCATCACATCTAGTCATATATACAAAAGTTGACATAATTTATTTTCTTTCCTTTTTTGTTATCATATTAATAATGTTTTGGCTCTTCTCTTTTTATTCCTAGGCCAAATTGCTCAGGGGCATCTGCAGGAGGTGGTAAATTATCTCTAGAACCGTCTGCTTCAGCTAAGTTTTTCTGTATTGCTGCTCCAGGCTTGTAGAACATATGAGCAAATTTTGACCAATAAACTCCACCAAATAAAACTAAATTTGAAACTACGAACAACGCAAAAAATAAGAATGACAAACCTACTTGACCATTAAATTGAGTGTAAGACCAAGCTAGTCCAAAAGTTGAACATGCTAATAATGCTAAAACAAATAAATCAGCTTTAATAATTCTATACCAAGGGTGTGCTTCAGCAGAAACATCTACTCTTAAAAAAAACCAAAACCAAAACCCACCAACACATGTAAGTATTGCACCTACATGCCATAGCATTGACCACAATGGAGAAGAAGATTTATCTGCACCTGTATAACAAAACACTAACATTGCTGAAGCAATCCAAAAGATTATAGTTCCATACATACCGAGAACATGTGCCAATCTTCTTTTTCCAAAACCTAATTCTGATGTTGTTCCAATGTCATAAACTGTAGTCTTAGCAATAATTTTTGCCTTCTCGGCAGCTCCAACCTCTCTTGTTGCCTGCAATTTTGCTTTTTTCGCATTGTTAAAGAAATAAGTTAAATTTTTGTGATGTATCATCTGAATAATTGTTCCGATAGCTATTAAAAGTACCATTGCAATTATAAAACCTTGCATAACAACAGTAGGAACTACTTCTGATAATAACGAAAATGGATTTGTTTCAAGCATTTTACCCTTATGTTAAATTATTTTAAATAATTTTAAAGTTTTCTAGTCTAGTTAACTCATCATATCAACAAAAACTATTGATAAATTTGTCTTTAATAACAACTAAAAAAATATTTACTTTCTTTTGTAATGTTGTTTTTTTGGGATCACAGACCTAACACCTCCTTGCGGATTTTCCACATCCCCTTCTCTTCTTGGAATTAAATGAATGTGGCAATGCATAATTGATTGGCCCGCAGATTTTCCTGCATTTGTGCCTATATTAAAACCTTTAACACTAGAGTCTTGTTTTAAAATTTTTTCTTTAGTTTTTAAAATTAACTCATTACAAGCTTGAATTTCTTCTTCAGTAAGATCAAAATATGTCTCTATATGTCTTTTAGGGACTATAAGACTATGAAATTCTGAGACAGGATAGCTATCTATGGATGAGTAAGCTAATTGGTTTTCAAACTGGAGCTCTTCTTTTCTAATTTTGCAAAATATACAAGGGTTGTTTGGATCTTTCATATTTAAAAAAGAGAATTGTATATTTTATTTAACTTAGTGTAGCAATTAATCTTTCTTCTCTTCCATTTAAGTTCATTTATTTTTGAAACTGATGTTACCCCTTTACCAGATCCAATAAGAATTATTTCATCATAGTCATCAATTGATTTAATAGAAATATCCTTAAAATTAATTTTAATTTTCTTGCTTATAAATTTAAGTGTGTTTCCAAAATAACAATTTTTTTTTGGTGAAAAAATCTTTCCATTTTTCACAAAAACTAAATTTGAAGTACCAGTTTCTAAAATTTTATCCTTTGCTACTAGAGCAATATCAAATTTAGTTGAGTCAACTTTGCTTAATTTTGCCAATATTTTTTTATAATA
>CACEEJ010000039.1 GCA_902558545.1 uncultured Pelagibacteraceae bacterium
TAGATAAAAATAAAGAAAAGTTTGATATTAAAGGATCTTCATATTCAGGTGAAGCTTCAGTTAAAAATATTATTGGAAACTGGTGGAGTCATAAAATTTTACAAGCAGAAAGCCAAATAAGTCCTATTTCTGGAAGTATAAAAGAACAAATAGTTACTTTTATTGGTAAGGAAATTATTTCAATTGATGGCAAACAATACGAAACAGATCATTTCAAACTCACATCTAAAGATATGTCTCTTCCAGAAGATAAAAAATTAAATTTTGATATTTGGCTTGATAAAAAAACTTCAGTTATTGTCAAAGTCACATATGAAAGAATGGGAAATTGGGAGTATCGCTTAAAAAATCTTGAATAAAATTATTTATTTATTTTTTTATAAAGATCGTTTGCACTTATCCATCCAGCCTCTAATCTAGGACCCACAAACCAGTCTGCACACACTCCTAAATTTAATTTATTACTCCAATAACTTTTAATTTTTAAAGATCTAGAATTTGAAGAATATTTCCAACCATGATTTAATGAAGTTAATATTTTCGTTTTTTTAATTCGAGTAAGTTTAAAAAATTGATCAATTAAAATTTTTGAATTTTTTTTTTTATTTTCTCTATTTTTATTTATTTTTTTATTTGCCCATAGGTTTGTACTTTGTAAAGTCCATAAATCATTTTTACTTTTAAATCTTTTTTTACTATTTTCTTTAGCGGCCCACCCTAAAATTTTATCGTCAAATAAGTAACTTGATATATTTTTATTTGTTTTTTTAATTTCAATCATGACTGTAATATTCGCATCCATTTTGATTTTTTGCTTAATGAATGGATCCTTAATAAATTTTTTTGATAATTTTTTTAATTGTGGGAATGGGCAAGTTAATACTAATTTATCATAATATTTTGTTTTATTGTTCTTAAAGACTAGCTTCCATTTTTTGTTTACAAATCTAATCTTCTCTAACTCACTTTGAAAATTACAATTTATATTCTTTATCAAATGTTTGCTAATATCATTGTTGCCTTTGCAGCCAATTATTTTAACATGATTTTTATTTTCTTTTTTTAACTTATGTAAAAAAACATGTTTGCCGCCCCATTTTTTTAGAATTTTTTTTTTACGTAAATTTGTAATAAATTTTTTAAATTTAATTGTTTTTGGAGAAATATATTGTGCCCCATGGTCAAATCCTTTTGACTTATTTAATCTTTTAAAAGAAGATCTACCACCTGGACCTCGAGCTTTGTCATAAATGTGTACAGAATTTTTTTTACTTAACAAATTAGCTATTGTTGCTCCAGAAATTCCAGAGCCAATTACACAATAACTACTCATTTTCCTGCAACAGTCATACCTTCTATCATCATAGTTGGTGAATTGACTGAATATTCGAATTCTAAATCATTAGCTAAAATAATATTTTTGAACATATCCTTAAAATTACCAGCAATTGTTATTTCATTAACGGGATATTTAAATTCTCCGTCTTCAACTAAAAAACCAGTTGCACCTACTGAATAATCTCCAGTTACAATATTAGACCCATGACCAATAGTTTCGGTAATATAAAGACTTCTTGAATTTTTTTTCATAAGATCTTGATAACTAATATTTCCTTTTTCAAAATATAAATTGGTAGTTCCACCACTTCTTCCATTTGATTTTAAATTTAATTTTTTTCCATTGTATGTGTCGACAAGATAATTTTTAAGTATTCCATCCTCTATAAGTTGTAATGTATTTGAGTTTACACCCTCTGAATCAAAGTTTTGAGAACCCATACCTTTAATTATATCGGGTTTATCAATTACATTTATCGAATTAGAAAAAACCTGTTCATCAATTTTATCCTTTAAAAATGAAGTACCTCTTGCAATTGCGGAAGCAGATATTGCACTTGCAAAAGCACTTAACATTCCCTTTGAAATTCTTTTATCAAAAATTATGCTGATCTTCTCACTTCCAATTTTTTTAGGGCTCAATTTTTTAATAGTTTGCTTGGCGGCTTTATTTCCGAGATCTGTTGCTTGCTTAATATCAGACAAATGACGTTTGCTAGAAAACTCGTAGTCTCTTTCCATGCTATTTTCATCTTTTGCAACTGTTACACAAGAGGCCACAAAAGAAGAAGTTTTATAACCGTCACAAAAACCGTCACTATTAGCTAATATAAAATTTGATTTATTTTCAGTGAAACTAGACTCTGTATTTATGATTTGATTATCTGATGAAGCAGATTCCTCTAAATCCTTTAAATATTTTATTTTTTTATCATTTTCGAATCTTGTTTTATCATACAAATTAAGACTACTAATTTGTTTGGCTAATAAATTTTTATCAGGCAAAGAATTAAATTCATCCTCTGGTGTAATTTTCGTAGTTTCAAAGCACTTTTCAATTAAAGTTTTTATATTTTTATCTAGTAAATTTGATGATGAAATTGATGATCTTTTTTTACCTAAATAAGTTTCTATACTTAACGCCAATCCATCTGATCTATCTGAGGCTTCTAGGGATTTATTTCTAAAATTAACTGTTTCTGAAATTGAGTGACCAACTGTAACACTTGCATCAGTTGCTCCCATTTTTTTTGCTAAATCTATACAATATGAAGCTTTAGATTTTAGAAATTCTTGATCCTTAACCATAATACTTTAAAGTTTTGTTCCACCAACTGTCATTTTATCAATCAAAATTGAAGGTTGAGCAACTCCAACAGGAACTCCTTGTCCTGCTTTTCCACAAGTTCCTATGCCTGGATCTAACATCATATCGTTTCCTACCATCGATACCTCTTTAAGTATCGATGGTCCATCACCAATAAGTGTTGCACCTTTAATTGGAGATCCAATTTTTCCATTATTTATTTCGTAAGCCTCAGTACAATTAAATACAAATTTTCCAGATGTAATATCCACCTGGCCACCTCCAAAACTTACTGCAAAAATTCCTTTATCAACAGATTTGATCATTTCATCTTGAGTTTGGTTGCCACTTAACATCATTGTATTTCTCATTCTTGGCAAAACAATATGTCTATAATTTTCTCTTCTTCCAGATCCAGTAGATCTTGTATTCATTAATCTTGCATTGTGCCTGTCTTGCATAAAATTTTTAAGAATACCATTTTCAATTAAAACTGTTCGCTCAGTTGGCGTTCCCTCATCATCAATAGTTAAACTGCCTCTTCTATTATCTATCGTACCATCATCAACAATTGTTACTCCCTCGCTTGCAACTTTTTCTCCAATAAGATCATGAAATGCTGATGTTTTTTTTCTATTAAAATCTCCTTCAAGACCGTGACCAATTGCTTCATGAATTAATATAGCAGGCCAACCAGGTCCTAAGACCACTTTCATCTCACCAGCAGGTGCTGGTTTGCTTTCTAAATTTACTGATGCAATTCTAAAAGCCTCTTCACAAACATTCTTCCAATTATCATTTTTTAAATAATCGTCATAAGATTGTCTGCCACCAATTCCATATACTCCCGTTTCTTTTCTTCCATTTTTTTCCAACATTACAGAGACATTAAATCTAATTAATGGACGTACATCGGTGAGCGCTTCACCACCTGATCGAATAATTTCAATTGATTTTTGCTCTCCAGCAAAACTAGCAGTCACTTGTTTTACTGATCCATCTTTTTTTCTTAAAAAATCATTTACTTTATTTAAAACTTCTAATTTAGAGTCTAAAGTTTTTTGTTCAATTGGATTAATATCTTCATAAAATTTTTTGTTAGATTTTGGAATTTCATGATTATATGTGCCTTTAATTGATTTAAGAGTTGATTTAAGATTTTCTGAGGAATTTTTTAATGAATCTTTTGATATTTCGTTTGAATATGAATATGCAACAACCTCGTTTGAAATAGCTCTGAAGCCAAATCCTAAATCAGAACTATAGTTTGAGCTTTTTATTTTATTATCATCTAACAAAATTGACTCTGATTTAGACTCCTCTAAATAAAGCTCACCATCATCACAACTATTTAGTGTTTCAGATACAATTTTATCTGCATCTTGTCTTGTTAAATCAGATTTGTTAAAGAAATTACTCATTCATCTTAAATAGTGGTTTGTTGATAATTTTCAACTGATCATTTTACGCATGTACAATTTATCTTTAAAAGTTAATTATTGTTAAATGAAAGTATTTTTTAATAACTCTTGTAAAATCTGTAGATCAGAAATTAACTTATATAAAAAAGAAAATATCAAAGATATTGACTGGATAGATATAACAAATAACTCAGATGCTGAAAAAGAAACATCTAGAAATGATAAAGAATTATTAAGAAGATTACATGTTAAGGAGAATGGTAAAATTATTCAAGGTGCGGAGGCATTTCTTTATGTTTGGAAAAAAATTCCAAAATATAAATTTTTATATAAATTTTTCAAACTACCAATAATTTTCACTATCTTTAAATATGGGTATGAAATAATTGCCTTTTTTTTATATTTAAAAAATAAAAAACAACTTAAAAAACTAAGTTAAAAAAAATATTAAAAATTCACTAAGTAAAGACATAGATAATAAAAACATAATTAATAAAATTGAATACATAAGAGTTATAACTCTATTTCTTTTTCTCCTCAGTCTAACAAAAGTTTTATCATCTAGATCTGAAATATCCCTTTCACCAACTACGGGATAATCATAGCTCCATCGCCATGTAGATTGTCCTAATCTAGTATCGAGACTGTTAAAATACCTTATCCAAGCAAGAACATATTTTAATACTAGATACAAAATAATCATTAGTATTGAAGAAAGTAACATTCTTGATGATACTTAATTATGTATGATAATTTAATTGATATTTTTGGCTCTTTTTCTTGCGATTAACTGCGTAAGAGCATCAACCATAGTATCTGAGGCCTTAAATATTTCATTATTTTTAAACTCATGAGAAATATTTTTTTCCGGATTGGTTTTGTCTTCAATAACTATTCCTTCATCTGGTGAATTATTTTTTATATAAATTAATAAAAGCCATTCATCATCTGAGGCTTCGTCCCATTTAACAAATATTTCTCCTGTTTCAAATCTTCTATCTATACATCTAAATATAGACATATGTCTTGTTATGTGTCTTTTATTTAATTGAAACACTAAACTGCTAGCACTTCTGTAAAAACTTTCTAGAGCAAACTCAATTTTCTGTCTAGCTAAAGTATATTCTTTTTCTTTTTGTAAAAGTGTTTCTCTATCTTCATTTCCTTGAATTTTAACTCCTAAAGCCTCTACTCTTTCTCTAATTTTTTGATCTCTAATAATTCGATATTTTTCTTTTAATTTTTCTATTCTTTGTTGTAAGCCGGCATAATCCTCTCTCTTTTCTCTTAAGGAAATTTTTTCCAATTTCTCTAATTCTTTAACTTCTCTAACTCTAAACTTTTCAATTTGCTTATCTAATTTTAATTGTTGTAAAAATTGCTTTTGTTTTTCTGCTTGTTCAATTCTTAAAAGAGCTTGTTCTTTTCTTAAGAATAGTTTTATTTCTTTTGTTCTTTGTTTTTCCAATCTAATTTCATCTTTTAAAGCTTGTTCTTTTAATTTAACTTTTAATTCAGCCTCTTTTTGCTTTTCTTTTGCAGCTTTAATCTTTTCTGATCTTTCTTTTTCTTGTTTTTCTATTTTTAATCTTCTTGCTTCATCCTTTTTTAGAATTTTATACTGTGAAATTGTGTCTGCTATTTTATCAAAAAATGCTTGGATATATTTTTCAAAACCAAAATTTAATCTAAACTTAAATTCAGGCTTTAAAGAATTTTGAAAGCTAACTACTTTTAAAAGAAAATCTGGTTTTTTTGATACAATAGATTT
>CACEEJ010000040.1 GCA_902558545.1 uncultured Pelagibacteraceae bacterium
AATAAGAGTAAAGCTACTATGTTAGTAATTTTAATCATTGGGTTTACTGCAGGACCAGCTGTATCTTTATAAGGATCTCCAACCGTATCACCAGTTACAGCGGCTTTGTGAGCTTCTGAACCTTTTCCACCATGATTACCATCTTCAATATATTTTTTTGCATTGTCCCAAGCACCGCCACCTGCGGTCATTGATACCGCAACAAACAAACCAGTGATTATAACTCCAAGTAACATTGCACCAACTGCAGCTAGAGCAGCAACTTGTCCGCCTATTGATAGAATAATAAAATAAAGTACCACAGGTGAAAGTACTGGTAATAATGAAGGAATTATCATTTCTTTAATTGCCGCAACAGTTAATAAATCAACTAGTTTTGCATAATCAGGTTTTTGTTTTCTTTTCATGATGCCAGGAAATTTTTTAAATTGTCGTCTAACTTCAACCACAACTGCTCCACCTGCTCTTCCAACAGCTTGCATTCCCATTGAACCAAAAAGATAAGGCAACATTCCACCAATTAATAAACCAACTACTACATAAGGATTAGATAAATCAAAGGTTACTACGATACCTTCTAATGCGGATCCTGCTTCTTTTGAAAAATGTTTGATGTCTTCGGTGTAAGCAGCGAATAAAACTAAAGCTCCTAAACCAGCAGAACCAATAGCATAACCTTTTGTAACAGCTTTAGTTGTATTTCCTACTGCATCTAGAGCATCTGTTGTTTTTCTAACTTTCTTATCAAGATTAGACATTTCAGCAATACCACCAGCATTGTCAGTAACTGGTCCGTACGCATCTAAAGCAACAACCATCCCCGCTAATGCAAGCATAGTAGTTACTGCAATAGCAATACCAAACAGACCAGCAATAGAGTTTGTTATAAGAATTCCAGCAACAATTATTAATGCTGGTATTGCAGTTGCTTCCATAGAAACAGCTAGTCCTTGAATAACATTAGTACCATGACCAGTTGTTGATGATAACGCAACAGATTTAACTGGTCTATAACTTGTTCCTGTATAGTATTCAGTAATCCAGATTAATAATCCAGTAATAACTAGCCCTATGACACCACAGTAATATAGATCCATTCCATTAAATGTCTTATCGTTTATTGTGTACTCATTTGTAAAACCAATTACATGATCTGTAACAGGCCATAGTATTACTAAAGATGCTACTGCAGAAACAACAAATCCTTTATACAAAGCATTCATAACATTATTACTTCTTCCAAGTTTAACAAAAAACGTTCCAAAAATAGATGTTAACAAGCATGCGGCACCAATGGATAAAGGGTAAATCATCATATTTAGATCACCAACAAAGAAAATTGAAGACAAAACCATTGTTGCAACTATCGTAACTGCATATGTTTCAAATAAATCAGCAGCCATACCAGCACAGTCTCCTACATTGTCACCAACGTTATCTGCTATTACAGCTGGGTTTCTAGGGTCGTCTTCTGGAATTCCAGCTTCAACTTTTCCAACTAAATCAGCACCAACATCTGCACCTTTTGTAAAAATTCCACCACCTAATCTTGCAAAAATTGAAATTAATGATGCTCCAAAACCTAATGCAACTAAAGCATTTACAATTTCTCTTTCATCTACTTCAGATTTTAATAATATATAATAATAAACTGCTATAGATAATAGTGCTAAACCAGCAACCAACATTCCAGTTACAGCACCAGATTTAAATGCAACAGATAGACCTTGAGCCAAACCTTTTCTAGATGCTTCTGCTGTTCGTACGTTAGCTTCTACAGAAACTAACATTCCAACGTACCCTGCAATACCTGATAAAGCAGCACCTATTAAATAACCAAGACCTACCAGTGGACTAAATGCAATACTCACAATTACTAAAACTACAGCACCAACAATAGCAATAGTTTTGTATTGTCTTGCTAAATATGCTTTTGCACCAATTTGAATTGCAGATGCAATATCTTGCATTTTTGCATTTCCTGCACTTGAATTAAGAATGTTTTTACCAGTTAAAAATCCATAAACGATAGATAATAAACCAGCTACAATTGTGTATAATAGTATTGTTTCGACTGTTCCGCTCATATTAACCTTAAGTTGTTGGTTGTTAAATTTTTAAGCCCGCACAATACAAAAAAAGATAGAAAAGACAACGATTAACTTCTAAAACTGATGAATATAACCTTTGGATTTAGCTTGTAT
Organism: uncultured Pelagibacteraceae bacterium; assembly: GCA_902558545.1. Taxonomy (GTDB): domain Bacteria; phylum Pseudomonadota; class Alphaproteobacteria; order Pelagibacterales; family Pelagibacteraceae; genus Pelagibacter. The sequence goes on from CACEEJ010000040.1 coordinate 2,205, forward strand.
TTGCTTGCCTTTTTCATCCAATATCAAAGATCTATTTTTACCAGATACAATTTTACCAATTTTAGTTATTTTAATTCCAGTTGTTTTAGAAGCTTTTTGAATGATTCTAGCTTTATTAATGTCTGCAGTAAATAATACCTGATAATCATCTCCATTAGAAATTAGATTAATTTTATTCAATCTTTGTTTTTTAATTAAATTACTCAATTTATTGGAAACAGGTATTTTATTTTCAAATAAGTGAAATGATAAATTTTGTCTATTAATCATTTTGGCTAAATCATCAATTAATCCATCTGAAACATCGATAGAGCTATTTGCAAATTTTAATAAATATTTTGTTAAATTTAAAGGTAACTCTGGTTTGTAATATTTATCTACAAAGAATAGTTTGTCCTCATTTTTAAATTTAATTTTATTACTTAATGCTTTAAGTCCTAAATAACTATCTCCCAAATTTCCAGTTACATAAATGTCATCATTTGATTTAGCTTTATTACGATAAATTATTTTATTCGAATATCCCAATGAGGTGATTGTAAAACTTAGTTTGCTTGAAAAGGTTGTGTCTCCTCCGCATAAATCTATCTTAAATTTATTTTGCTCTGATTTAAGTGACTTTGAAATTTTATATAAATTATATTTTGTAAATGTTTTGTTATTACCTGAACCAGAAATAAAATAAAACTTTGGTATTACGCCTTTACAAATTAAATCAGAGATTGATGACCTTAATATTTTTTTAATTACTAAATCAGGGGATTTAAAATCATAAAAATGCGTACCAATATTGTATGTATCAACAGATATAACTACACCTCGTTTTTTATCAAAAAAAACATCGTCATTTAGGTTAAGAGCAGATTTATTTTTTTTAGCTATTTTAAAAAAATAATTATTTATTAGATCAAATTCATACATTGTTAGATCTTAATTTTTTTCCAACGTTGTCTAATAAAGCATTTAGATACTTTGTTTGTGAATTTTCAAGAAAAAAATTAGATGAATTTAAATATTCTTTAATAATTATATTAATAGATAAATTTGGCTTATACATAAATTCATAAGTTGCTGCTTTTAAAATTGTTTGAAAAACTTTGTCTAATTTTTCAAATACAAAATCATCACCTAATTTATTATTTAATTCATCTAAAATAAGATCGTTTCTTTCTATCGTTCCTAAAACAATGTCTTTAATAAATTTTTTAAATCTGTGTTTAGGAAAATCTAAATCATCATCTTCATTATAAAATTTACCATACAATTTTTGAATAATTATAACTCTAGGGTTGTTTTTTGGATTATAATGAGTTCTCATTTTTGAGACAAAACTGAAATCACAGCTTCTGCAGCTTCAGCACCCTTTTTTCTTCTTGCTCTTGCTTGAGACATATTTAGACAGGTAATTATTCCATTTCCAATAGGTTTTTTGCTATCTATAGATAATTTCATTATGCCATCTGTTGAAGCTTGAGAAATAAAATCAAAGTGTGGCGTTTGACCTTTAATCACACATCCTAAAGCTAAAAAACCATCATATTTTTTTATATTTTTTGAGATTGTAACTGGAATTTCAAAAGCACCTGGTACTTTAATAATTTTTATTATATTTTTTTTTGGAATTATTTTTAAAGCACTGCTTATTAAACCATCAGCAATATCTTTATAATAATCTGCTACAACAATTAAATATTTTTTTTTCATCAAATTAATTCCTGTTTTGTAATTTTTATACCATAACCATCAAGACCAATAACTTTTTTTGGTGATTTTGTGATTAATATCATGTTTTTAATTTTTAAGTCTTTAATAATTTGAGCTCCGATACCATAATTTCTTATTAACTTGTCATTCCCTTTTTTATAAAAATCTTTGTTTTTATAATCTTTTAAGGTCTGAGTTACTGATTTTAAATTTGAGTCTTTAATAAATACCAAGACACAATTTTGATATTTTTTAAAATAATTTAGTGTCTTATTAAATGAATTTGGTAATGATTGATTTATTAAATAGTTTTGGACCACATTAGATGAAATTACTCTTACTCTTGGAGTGATACCTTTTTTTATTTTACCTTTTATTAATGCAAAATGTTCTGAGCCATCTAAAAGATTCTCATAAATTCTAATATTATATTTTTGATTTTTTACATCAATCTTGCTTTGCTTTTTAAGTTTAATAAGTTTTTCTTTTTTTAGTCTATATGCGATAAGATCTTCTATTTTTCCAATTTTTAATTTATGTTTTTTTGCAAAGTTAATTAAATCCTTACCTCTAGCCATAGTTCCATCTTCATTCATAATTTCACAAATTACGGCGGAGTTATTTTTTTTTGCCAATTTAGATATATCTACAGAGGCTTCAGTATGCCCTGCTCTAACCAGGACTCCACCATCTTTAGCTATTATTGGAAACACGTGACCAGGCGAAACAATTTCATTTTTATTTACATTTTTTTTAGAAGCAATTTTAATTGTTCTAGCTCTATCTTTAGCAGATATACCAGTTGTTATTCCTTTTTTTGCTTCAATAGAAATTGTAAATGCCGTCTTGTTTCTTGATTGATTTACTGGAGACATTAAAGATAAATTTAATCTTTTTGCCTGAAGTGAATCAAGCGCTAAACAAATTAAGCCTCGCCCGTATTTTGCCATGAAGTTAATGTTCTTTGCATTTGAGTCTGATGTTGAAATTACTAAATCCCCTTCATTTTCTCTTTTTTCATCATCTACTAAAATAAACATACCACCTTTTTTGGCTACGCTTATAATTGACTCTATTGACGCGAAATTATTTTTTTCCATTAAAATAGTTCCTAACGTATTTAGACAAGATATCTATCTCTATGTTGACTAAACTAGATTTTTTTAAAGTTGATAAGTTCGTTTCTTTATAGGTGTGAGGGATAATCCAAATTTGGAAACCTTTTTTAGTCACTTTTGAAATTGTAAGAGAAATACCATTCACACAGATTGATGCTTTTTCTATTAAATGTTTTCTTTCTTTTTTAGGTAAATCAAAGTCAAAAAGAAATGATTTATCTATTTTTTTAATACTTAATACTTTACCAACAGTATCAACATGACCTTGACAAATATGTCCTGAAATTTTTGTCCCATATTTTAAAGGTAATTCTAAATTTATTTTATCTTTTATTTTTAAAAATTTGAATTTTGATCGAATTATCGTTTCTTTCGAAAGATAAAATTCCATAATTTTGGATTTATATGAGATTAAAGTTAGACAAACACCATCGCAGGCAACAGACAAACCCACGTCCTTATTGGATACTTTAACATTACTTTTAAC
>CACEEJ010000041.1 GCA_902558545.1 uncultured Pelagibacteraceae bacterium
ATGACATGTAGTTCTAAAGAAGGTGTTTGTGCTACTTGCTACGGGCGAGATTTATCTAGAGGTAAGATGGTTCACGTAGGGGAGGCTATTGGAATGATATCAGCTCAATCAATTGGAGAACCGGGAACACAGCTAACAATGAGAACGTTCCACGTTGGAGGAACAGCTTCTGTTAAACAAGATTCTCAAATAGTTACTAAAAGTGACGGAACCTTAAAAATAATAAACTCAAATATTTTAGAGGACTCAAAAAAGAATTTGATTGTAATGGGAAGAAACACTCAACTTTCTATAGAGGATGACAAAGGAGTTCAGATAGCAGTTTATAAAGTTGCTTATGGATCAAGACTATTTTTCAACAATGGTGACAAAGTAAAAGCAAATACTAAAATATGTGAATGGGATCCTTACACAACACCAGTTATAGCAGAGAAAAGCGGTACAGCTAGTTATGTAGATTTAATTGATGGTGTTTCAATTCAAGAAACTACTGACGATGCAACAGGAATTTCTTCTAAATCAGTAATTGATTGGAGAGGTCAATCAAAAAGCACTGATTTAAAACCTAGAATCACTCTTAGAGATGAAAAAGGAAATGTAATTAAAAAAGCTGATGATAATGAAGCTAGATATTATTTAGTACCGGATTCGATTTTATCAATTAAAGACGGTCAAAAAGTTTATGCAGGTGACGTAATTGCAAGATTACCTAAGGAAACTACAAAAACAAAAGATATTACTGGAGGTCTTCCAAGAGTTGCTGAGTTATTTGAAGCTAGAAAAGCTAAAGACAGTGCAATCATTGCTGAAAATGATGGTAGTGTTGTTTTTGGTAAAGAGGTAAGAGGTAAACAAAGAGTATCTATTGTTCCTGAAGATGGATCAGAACCTTCAAATTATTTAATTCCAAAAGGTAAACATATCAATTTCAACCCTGGTGAAAAAATTCAAAAAGGAGAATATCTTTTAGATGGTCAACCATTGCCACATGATATTTTAAGAATCTTAGGTATTAAAGAATTAACGGAATACTTTGTTAACCAAGTTCAAGAAGTTTATAGATTACAAGGTGTAATCATAAATGATAAGCATATTGAAACTATTTTAAGACAAATGCTTAAAAAAGTTGAAGTAAAGGTGTCAGGTGACTCAAGTTATTTACCTGGTGAAGTGATTGATAGAATTAAGTTTGATAATACAAACGAAAAATTAGTTGCTGAAGGCAAAACCCCTGCTGTTGGTGAGAGAGTCCTGATGGGTATCACTAAAGCCTCACTTCAAACTGAATCGTTTATTTCAGCTGCTTCGTTCCAAGAAACAACAAGAGTATTAACCGATGCTGCAATTAAAGGAAAAGTTGACCCATTAAATGGGCTAAAAGAAAACGTAATTGTTGGAAGATTAGTTCCTGCAGGTACTGGTAATATTAAAAATAGATGGAACAATAAAGCTCTAGAGGATGATAATAATTTCTTAGCTGAGCAGGATAAAATAGAAGCTTCAGAACCTGAAGAAACACAGACAAATCAGTAAAAAAATCGCCCAAAAATTGAAGTTTTAGTTTGACAAAGGGCTATTAATAAGTAATTTGGCGATGTTTTTGGTTGGAATGTAGTGCTTCTAACGGTACTAAACGCTGCCACAAAATAACCTGTCAGTTATTTTCATCTAAAAATAAATTAATTAATTTAAAAAAATTTATGCCAACTATTAATCAGTTGTTAAGAAAAAAAAGAGTGAAACCAGCAGCAAGGAACAAAGTTCCTGCTCTACAAAAACAACCTTTAAAGAGAGGTGTTTGCGTAAAAGTTTATACAACAACACCCAAGAAACCAAACTCTGCATTAAGAAAAGTTGCTAGAGTTAGATTATCAAATGGATTTGAAGTTACAGCTTATATTCCTGGTGAAGGTCATAACCTTCAAGAACACTCGGTAGTACTGATTAGAGGTGGTAGGGTAAAAGATTTACCAGGTGTTCGTTATCATATTCTAAGAGGTAATCTAGATACGCAAGGTGTTGCAAATAGAAAACAAAGAAGATCTTTATACGGAACAAAAAAAGGTAAATAATGTCTAGAAAAAAAACTCAACCGAAAAAAAATGTAGTTCCAGATCCAAAATTCAAATCAACTATTATTCCTAAATTAATCAACAATATTATGTATGACGGCAAAAGAGGTATTGCTGCTAAAATAGTTTATGACGCTATCGATAAAATTAAAACAAAAACTAAAGATGAACCGATAAATATTTTCAATGAAGCAATTAACAATATCAAACCAACCGTAGAAGTTAGGTCTAGAAGAGTTGGTGGTGCAACTTATCAAGTTCCTGTTGAGGTAAAAAGTAAAAGAGCACAAGCTTTAGCTATCAGATGGTTAGTTGAGTCAGCAAGAAAAAGAAAAGATAAACACATGGCAGATAAAATTTTTAATGAGCTTTATGATGCTTATGAAAAAAAAGGTGCTGCTGTCAAAAAAAGAGAGGATGTACACAAAATGGCAGAGTCCAATAAGGCATTTGCTCATTTTAGGTGGTAATAAGATATGGCTAGAACTCATTCATTAGATAAATATAGAAACATTGGGATCATGGCCCATATAGATGCTGGTAAAACAACTACTACAGAAAGAATTTTATATTACACAGGCAAGAGTCACAAAATTGGTGAAGTACACGATGGTGCAGCAACCATGGATTGGATGGAACAAGAACAAGAAAGAGGTATTACAATTACTTCTGCAGCAACCACTTGTTTTTGGAATGATCACAGAGTTAACATCATAGATACTCCAGGTCACGTAGACTTTACTATTGAGGTAGAAAGATCTTTAAAAGTTTTAGATGGTGCAGTAGCTGTTTTTGATGGTGTAGCAGGTGTAGAACCACAATCAGAAACAGTGTGGAGACAAGCAGATAAATACAAAGTTCCAAGAATTTGCTTTGTAAATAAGCTTGATAGAACGGGTGCTGATTTCTTTAGATGTGTAGACATGATTAAAGATAGATTGGGTGCTAAGCCATTAGTATTACAAGTTCCTATTGGAATTGAAGCTTCTCTAACTGGAGTTGTTGATTTAGTTAAAATGAAAGCTCAAGTGTGGAAAAATGAGGCACTAGGAGCTGAATGGGAATATAAAGATATTCCTGATGATCTTAAAGAAATAACTGAAAAGTATAGAACAGAATTAATCGAGACTGCTGTAGAGCAAGATGAAAAATTAATGGAATCTTACTTAAATGGAGAAGAAATTAGGGAAGAGGATTTAGTTAAATGTATAAGAAAAGGAACATTGGATTTTAGTTTTGTTCCAGTTTTAACCGGTTCTGCCTTTAAAAATAAAGGTGTTCAGCCTTTACTGGATGCAGTTGTAAACTACTTACCAAGTCCAGTTGATATTGGTTCAATTAAAGGAACAAAAGTTGGATCAGAAGATGAAATAGAAATGAAATTTGATGATGGTTCATCTTTTTCTGGTTTAGCATTTAAAGTTGCAAACGATCCCTTTGTGGGCTCTTTAACATTCGTTAGAATTTATTCTGGTACAATTAAGTCTGGGACTGCCGTATACAACTCTTCATCTGATAAGGAAGAAAGAGTTGGTCGTATGCTTTTAATGCATGCTAATTCAAGAGAAGATATTAAAGAAGCTAACGCAGGTGATATTGTTTCACTAGCGGGATTAAAAAATACTATGACTGGTCACACTTTATGTGACAAAGAAAATCCAGTTTTATTAGAGCCAATGGAATTCCCAGACCCAGTAATTGAAATTGCTGTAGAGCCAAAAACAAAAGGTGACCAAGAAAAAATGGGTGAAGCATTAGCAAGATTAGCTAAAGAGGATCCATCATTTAGAGTTTCTTCAGATGAAGAGTCGGGTCAAACAATCATTAAAGGTATGGGTGAACTTCACTTAGATATTATTGTTGATCGAATGAAAAGAGAATTTAAAGTTGAAGCAAATGTAGGTGCTCCACAAGTCGCTTACAGAGAAACTATAGAAAAATCTGCTGAGTATGAATACATACATAAAAAACAAAGTGGTGGTGCTGGTCAGTTTGCTAAGGTTAAATTATTTGTAGAACCTCAAGAACCTGGAAAAGGAAGAGAAGTTGAAAGTGCTATTAAGGGTGGAGCTATTCCAAAAGAATTCATCCCTGGTGTTGAAAAAGGTATTGAAACTGTGTCTGATAGTGGAATTTTGGCAGGTTTCCCAATGATTGATTACAAAGTAACCATTGTTGATGGTTTGCATCACGATGTTGACTCAAGTGTTTTAGCTTTTGAACTTGCAAGTAGAGCATGTTTTAAAGAAGCTTGTACTCAAGGTGGATTAAAACTTCTAGAACCAATTATGAGAGTAGAAGTCGTTACTCCTGAGGATTATATGGGAGACGTTATAGGTGATTTAAACAGTAGAAGAGGTCAAATTAGCACTCAAGAACAAAGAGGAAATGCAACTGTGATTACAGCTATGGTTCCTCTAGCCAATATGTTTGGTTATATCAATAATCTTAGATCAATGTCACAAGGAAGAGCGCAATATTCAATGTTCTTTGATCATTATTCTAAAGTTCCTCAAAACGTTCAAGACGAAGTAACTAAAAAGGTAGCGGGATAATGGAAAAACAAAACATAAGGATAAAACTAAGAGCGTACGATAATAAGGTTCTAGACGCTTCTACAGAAGAAATTGTAAACACAGTTAAAAGAACTGGAGCTACAATTAAAGGACCTATTCCATTACCTACAAGAATAGAAAGATACACTGTATTAAGATCACCTCATATAGATAAGAAAAGTAGAGAACAGTTTGAATCAAGAACACACAAAAGATTAATCGATATCATTGAACCTACACCACAAACTGTAGAAGCATTGATGAAACTTGATTTAGCTTCTGGTGTAGATGTGGAGATAAAAATTTAATTATGAGTGAGATAGCTTTATTAGGAAAGAAAATAGGTATGACGAGAGAATTTTATAAATCTGGTCAATTAGTTCCTGTGACTGTGCTTAAGGTTGAAAAAGCTAGAGTTATTCAGGTTATTGAAGAAGAAAAAAGAGGGTACAAGGCTGTTCAGCTTGGATATGGGAAGATTAAAAATTCAAAATTAACAAAAGCTATGAAAGGTGTTTTTGCTAAAAAAAATACTGAAGCTAAGAAAAAATTAAAAGAATTTAGAGTAAACGACACATCTGTTTACAAAGAAGGAAATGAGTTTGGTTTAGAAATATTCAAAGATATTAAATTTGTAGACACAAGATCAAAAACGATTGGTAAAGGTTTTGCAGGTGCTATGAAGAGACATAATTTTGGTGGTTTGAGAGCCAGTCATGGTGTTTCTATATCTCACAGAGCACATGGTTCAACAGGACATAGTCAAGATCCAGGAAAAGTTTT
>CACEEJ010000042.1 GCA_902558545.1 uncultured Pelagibacteraceae bacterium
TTCTTCTTTTTCTTTTAAAGCTTCACTTAAATCTGTTACATTTTCTAAAAGAATTTCAGCATTCTCTTCATCTACTAAATTAGTATCATTTACAGCATATGAAGCTTTAGACATTGCTTTAGCATTATTGACTTGCCTAATATCAAAAGCTTGCGTTTTTACAGTCAGTACGAAAAAAAAAAATATATAAAAAAAATAAATTAATCTCATATTATTATCTTGCTATAAATATAAAATCACCACCACCATGTCCCCATGCACCTATACCTATACCATAAGGCTGTTGTTGCATTCCAGAATGTGCTAAAATAATATTTTCAACAACATCTCTCATTCTAATGGCTGTATTATTATTTTTTAATGATTGTATAAAGCTAAAACCAAACATGGAATGTTTATCTTGGGATGTATCTTCAACAGGCTCATTACTTCCTGATCCAACTATCATTACAGCTCTTCTATTTAAAAGCTTTTGATAACTTTCTGATTTTTTATCACTTTTTAATTGGTTACCTTTGGTATCCATTGCAAAATAACAAGAGTCAGACATCATTACAAGATGTCTATTTGATATTTCACGTTGAATGAATACCTGAATGTCATTTATATTAATCCAATCCCCATATCCAAAATCTTTCTCACCATCAACAGGTATCCAATATCTTTGATTAGCTCTTTCATCACCATGTCCTGAATAGTAAATCAGAACATAATCATTATCTGTTGTTATTTCTGATAATTTTTTTAATTTTTTAAATATTTCTTTTCTATTTCCATCTTTCACCACAAAAACATTTTCAAACTTGTACTTATTTTTTAAAATTTTACCTATTTCATTTACATCATTAACTGGTGAGGTTAACTTTGTCCAATTTGCATAACTCGAATTACCAATTAATAAAGCATAATATTTTCCGCTTGGCTTTAAGTCAATTTTCGGATCAGTAGTATTAGTACCACCATCGACTGTTATAGTAGCACTATCATTTTTATATAAATCGAGTTTAGCTACAGCAGCATCTTTATTATTAAAAAATTCAAATTCAACAATATTTCCATCACTTGTTTCACCAAAACCTCTTCCAATTGAACCAACTTGAACAAACCCTCCTGACATTTTTAAATTTCCTTTACAATTAAGGATAACATCACCAGATAATCCAGATCTTCTTGCTGTTAATAAACTATCAACTTCACATCTATTTTTTTTATTTTCATAGTAAGCTATTCCATTACTTAAACTATAAAATGATTTGCCGTTTGACTCTATAAGCTCTGAATTCTTGTCAGATTTAACGTAACCATAAACATACACAGGCTTTTCATTATCAATTGGTTTAATAATTGCAGCAAAATAAAAATCTGCTTTTGGAAGATCTTCTATTTTTTTATGTTTTTTTAATTTTTCTTTAATCTCTTTAACTTTTTCTTTACTTTTTTTAGTAATCCAAGATTTAGATTCTTTAATTTTTTCTTTAACTTTTTTTTTATTTTCTTTGACTTCTTTTTTTTTAATCCAAGAAGTGGTTTTTTCTTTTTCTACTTTTTTAACTTTTCCAACTAAATCAGTTTTATCTTTCTTTTTTATCCAAGAATTTTCTGATTGGGCAAAAGTGATAAAACCCAATAAAATGGTTAAGGCAATAATTATATTTTTTAAATATTGCATAATTAATATTACAAAAAAAATACCATGATTTAAATAGTTCTTACTTATTATCTTGGCAATCTTCCTCCAGAATTTAGACAATCTTCAATTGTATTAAAACTCTCATATTTCTTTGTTTGTTTGTAATATTGTGATCCTTTTTCATGACAGATATTACTTGTTGATTTTTTTACATCTGGATTATTATTTTGAATATTGTCACAAGCAACAAGAAATATAATTAATAAAACAATTTTAATAATTTTAATCACAAGCTAAATTTTCTCTTAAACCCATTAATACGCCACCCCAAAAACCTGTAACGACGCTATTGGCGTTATCTCTTCTAACATTTTGACATTTAAGTATTTTTCTTGTCATTATAATTTCATTTCTTTTATGATCCAAATTCATGAGACAGTTACTGAACTCTGCAGTATTCATCTGAAAACCATAATGTTTGCAAGTTAAAATATCTTCATTCCTTTGTTTTTCCTTAATGTTTATTTTGCTTTCGGTATTACTATTTGCACACCCATTTAAAATAATAAGAAATAAAATTAAAAATTTTTTCATTTTAATATTTTATTAAAGATAATGTTAGAAGTGTTAATTCAATAATTATTAGTGTTTCAATCATCAGAATAATTTACCTTCACTATTTAACTGAGGTAAATCACTAATTGATATTTTTCTCAGAATACAAATTTTTTTACCTTCTTTATTTGTCCATTCTCCAGTATTACGATTAATTTTTGCACCATAATCAAAAGTTATAAAATCATTTGTGTAACTTGAAATTGTACTAGAGTATCTAAATTTTTTAGTTCTTACATTGTAATGACTTTTCATTGAATATCCTGTTAACTCATAATATTTGCTATTACATTCAAGATAAGTAGGTAGCTCCGAACTATGCGAATAAGTGGTAGTACTACTTAACAATACTAAACCTGCTAGAAATTTACTATAAGAAAAAAATAATCTTGAAATCGAGGAAAAGATAATTTTCATAATTTAATCTCAATCTCCCCTAAGTTAAAGGGGAGATTAATACAAGATTAGCCATCCTCCTTCTTCATGTTTAATAATACGGATCCAATCACACCAAAGATTATTGGTGAAAATCTCGATGCTGAACCCATAAATGGAGTAAGATTTACACCCATCCAAGATAATGCGAAATCTGCAACGGCAAATATCAAAAATAAACTTCCTAATATCTGTAATACAGAAAAGTTATTATCCTGTGTTCTTGTTTTTACTTTACTCATTTTTTTTCTCCTTTTGTTGTTATTTGTCATGACTCCTATTTAGATGTTTAAATGTAAATAGCTTGTCCAGCTTTAAAAAATATTTTGGACAAATAATCTGTCCAAAAAATAATCTTATCTTGGACAAGTAATTAAAAATAAAAAAATTAAATTAAAAATATGAAAAAAATAATTACAATAATGTTTTTAATTTTATTAAGTGGTTGTGCAACTGGTACATATACAAGTAGAGATGGTGACAATTCAAATCTAAATCATGACACCATGTATTGTAAGTCTTTGGCACGATCAAAGCATCCAGGTTATATTTGTAAAAATCCGTTTATGTGTGCACCAGAAGAATTCAACATTGTCATTAATGAATTAACTCAATACGAGGCTGTATTTCAGAACTGTATGCTAAGGAAGGGCTATAATTATAATTAATTTATGAGTATTCATTCATTTCAAAATGTGGTTAGTTTAGAGAAATCAGGAAATTGCATGTGGGAAAAGTACAGAAAAGAAAGCAAACAAACTATATGCATCATTGGTGTTTTAACTCTTGCAGCTAAGCTATGTAAGGCAGATGGTCATTTCTCAATCGAGGAAGAAGAAGAAATTTTATCTATTATACCTCACAATAAAGATCAAAAAAGATTGTTATTAAGAATTTTAGATGAAGCTGCAGCTGATCCAAATCCAATTACGTTTCATGCTGAGAGAATAAAAAGATTAATTGGTAGTGAACATCAAGATTTTTTAGAATTTATTATTGCTGTTTTATATAGACTTGCCCATAGTGATCACGTTTACCATGATGAGGAAGATAAAGCTATTAGAGAAGTAGCTAGAGTATTTGGAGTTGAAAAAACCTACATAGATATATTTAAAGAAACAACAGTAAAATTTTTTAAATACAAATATTTTAGAAAAGGACAAAATGCCTAATTTAGACAACATACATTATAAATTTTTTCCAAAATCTAAAACTGCACCATGGGGGAAAAAATTAATCATAATGGCTTGGATCATAGAAATCCTAGTTGCCTCTGTCAGTTTTTCTATAGCTATGCTATTTTTTTTAAGTAGTGGTGATAGTAATTTAAAAATAGCTCAGGTTGCTTCAACATTGAACGTTAATAGTGTGATTGTTGGATTATCTTTTTTAGTTGTTACTATTATTGAATTAACAAAAATACCTTTAGCTTCAGTTTTTTATTACGCAGGTAGAGTTACTTGGAGAATCACTTTTTTTATAGCTTTACTTGCAGTGAATTTTTTAACTTTTGAAACAATTATGCAGGGATTTGAACTAGCTTACAATCAAAGATCTTCGATTGTTGATGATATTAGAAAGAATGTAGAAAATAAAAAAGAAGAAATAGCTAATATTGAACAACAAGGTGATTTAAGTAATTTTGATATCAATATTGCAAAGGTTAATAATGATATTCAGTTACTAGTTAAAAAAAGAAATGAGATAGAAGAACAAAGAATAGAAGATAAAAGTAAATTGCTAGAAGAAGCTCAAGTAGCAAATCCTAATATTGAAAGATTAAAAAATGCAATTAAAGAATCAAAAAAAGAAAAAATAAATTATGAAAATCAAAAAGCTGAATATGTAAAACAAAGAAATGAGGTCAAAGGTGTTTTTAGTGCAAAAAGAAAAAGAGATGCTATTACAGCTGAAATTAACCTACTTGAGGCAAAGATTAATAGCGTAAATAGTAAAATTCAACAATATGAACAAGATTTAAAAAATGCAACAAACGCAAGTGGAAGCAAAAATACAAATAGAATTCAAGCAATTGATGAAAAAGCTGACTTTAGAATTAAAGAACTAAACAAACAAATATCAGACTTAGAAAAGAATCAATTAGAACCTCTACAAGAAGAAAAAGCTAAGAGTTTAACAGAGTCGTTTGATCAAAATAAAAAGAAGGAAAAATTAGAAAATGAATTAGTTGCACTTAATAAAGAGCTGAAAGACGCAGCTAAAGAGTCCCAAATTTATAGGATTGCGATTAAAATCAAAGTATTTGGTGAGTTCATAAGCGGTGGAAAAATAGAAGATGATATTGCAAAATATGACGAGGAAATTTTAGCTTTAGAAAAATCGAAGTACAAAAAAACATTTTTTTTCTTCTTTGAGAGAGATCATGAACCATCTGATACATTCTTAAAGATTATTGATAATAAAATTGAGGCTTTAGAAAAAAGAAAAATTGAGGCAATAAATCAGGCTGAAATTGTTGAGATGAAAGCAATTGACGAAACAGATCTTACACAAAAAGATGTGGATAGAGCATTTTGGATATGGTTTGGAAGTATGGCTTTAATTATTTCGATTATTGGATCATTGGTAGCATTGGCCGCTTTCCACCTTCAAGATGAAAGAATGCATGAGATTAGAAATAGACCTTTAAAGGAGAGATTTGGAAGATTCTTTAGGAATATTGC
>CACEEJ010000043.1 GCA_902558545.1 uncultured Pelagibacteraceae bacterium
TTTGTGAATTTGATAAAAAATTTTTAAATATTCCAAAAGAAATATTAATTATTACCATGCAATACCATCAAAAATATTTTCCTATATTTGATAATAAAGAAAATATTACCAATGAGTTTTTAGTGGTTGCAAACAAAAAAGACAAAAAGGGATTAATTAAATTAGGAAATGAAAGAGTAGTTGAAGCAAGATTAAGTGACGCAGAATTTTTTTGGAAAAAAGATAAATCTCAAAATATGGTCAAAAAAGTTACTGAATTAAAATCAATGAATTATTTTAAAGGATTAGGAAGTTATTTCGATAAAGCCCAAAGAATGAGAAAATTGGGTGGAATGATATCTGATGAACTTTTAATCAGTAAAGAAAAAGTTGAATTGTCAGCATCAATTTGTAAAGTTGATTTATTATCAGAACTAGTAGGTGAATTTCCAGAACTCCAAGGTGTAATGGGAGGTTATTTTGCTAATGAACAAGGTTTTGATAAAGATTTAGCTTTGGCAATAAGTGAGCAATATTTACCTACAGGTTCAGGTTCAAGTGTTCCAAAAAAACCATTTAGCATAGCCCTTTCTTTGGCTGATAAGATAGATACTTTAGTTGGTTTTTTTGGTCTAAATCAAAAGCCAACAAGTTCGAAAGATCCGTATGCTCTAAGAAGATTAGCATTGGGTATAATAAGAATAATAGTTGAAAATAAAAAAGATTTTAAAATAAAAGATCTAATTAATTATTCTTTAAGCCTGTATTTAGATCAAGGTTTTGAAATTGATAACCAATCTCTACAAAATGAATTATCAGATTTTTTAATGGATAGATTAAAATATCACATGAAGGAAGAAAATATTAGAAATGATATAATTCAAGCATCAACCAGCTCTTTTAACTTAGATCAATCTGTTATTATTTTTAATAAAGCTAAACATTTAAATAAAATTATTAACAAAACAAATGGTTTAGATATTATTGCAAGCTATAAAAGAGCCTCAAACATTTTAGACAGTGAATTAAAAAATGATAAAATAGAATTATCAAATACAACTGACCCTGGTATTTTTAAAACTGAGTTAGAAAAAAACCTATTTAAAAAAATTAGTGAATTAAAGAAGTATTTTTCAGGCATTAATAAAGATGAAAATTATGTTCTAACATTGGACAATTTAGCTAGCGTCAAAAGAGAGGTTTTTGACTTTTTTGATAATGTAATTGTGAACGAAGATGATCCAGTCATAAAGAAGAATAGGCTGGAACTAATCCAAATGATGTGTAAAACATTCAACAATTATGTTAATTTTTCTCTAATTGACTCCCGTTAATGAAAAAACTTATATTAAACTTTAATTCTAAGGATAGTAAGAAAATTAAAAATCCTAAAAACTTTTTAGGAGGAAAAGGTGCTAATCTTTCTGAAATGGGAAGAATGGGTCTTCCAGTGCCTCCTGGTTTTACAATATCTACAAAAGTTTGTGAAATTTTTTATAAAGATAAAAAAAAATTAAATAAAAATTTAATTTCTCAAATTAAAAAAGAATTAAAATTAATTGAAAAAGATGTTTCTAAAATATTTGGAGACTTAAAAAATCCACTTTTGTTGTCTGTACGTTCTGGCGCAAGAGTATCAATGCCAGGCATGATGGATACTATTCTAAATCTGGGTCTGAACGATAAAACAGTTAAAGCTTTAGCAATTAAAACTTCAAATGGAAGATTTGCTAAAGACAGTTATAGAAGATTCATTCAAATGTATGGGAATGTGGTGATGGGTGTAGAAGGATATCATTTTGAGGAATTAATTGAAAATTATAAACTTACGAAAGGTGTTTTGTTAGATACAGATTTAGACGAAAGTGATTGGGATGGATTAATTGAAGATTTTAAAAGAACAGTAAGAGAAAAAGCAAATAAAGATTTTCCTCAAGATGTTCATGAACAATTGCTAGGAGCAATAAGTGCAGTATTTTTATCATGGGAAAGTAATAGAGCAAAAGTTTATAGAAAATTAAATCAAATCCCAGCTGAGTGGGGAACTGCTGTAAATGTTCAATCAATGGTTTTTGGAAATATGGGTGATGATTGTGCAACAGGAGTTGTGTTTACAAGAAATCCATCAGATGGATCAAATGAAATATATGGTGAGTATTTAATTAATGCTCAAGGCGAAGATGTTGTAGCGGGCACAAGGACTCCTCAATACATAACTAAAAAAGCTAGGAGAGAAGCTAAAGTAAAAGAATTATCAATGGAAGAATCTATGCCTAAAGTCTTTAAAGAACTTCAAAAAATTTTGAAAAAATTAGAGATGCATTACAAAGATATGCAAGACGTAGAGTTTACAGTTGAAAATAGTAAATTATGGATGCTTCAAACAAGATCAGGAAAAAGAACAGCAAAATCAGCTGTCAAAATTGCAGTTGATATGGTTACAGAAAAATTAATTTCTAAAAAGGAAGCTGTATTAAGAATTGACCCAAATTCTTTAGATACACTTTTACACCCTACTTTGGATGAAAAAAGTTTAATTAATGTAATAGCAAATGGATTGCCAGCATCACCAGGTGCAGCCAGTGGCAAAGTTGTATTTACATCAGAAGAGGCTGAAAGATTAACCGCAATGATGCAAGATACAATTTTGGTTAGAGTAGAGACCTCACCAGAGGATATACAAGGAATGCATGCTGCCAAAGGGATTTTGACTGCCAGAGGAGGAATGACAAGTCATGCAGCTGTTGTTGCAAGAGGTATGGGTAGACCATGTGTATCAGGATCAAGTGAAATTGATATAAACTATGAAAATAAATCTTTTAAAACTTCTTCAATGGAGATTAAAGAGGGAGATATAATTACAATAGATGGATCAACTGGAAGAATTATTGCTGGAAGTGTTTCAACTGTGAAGCCTGAAATATCTGGTGATTTTTCCAAGTTAATGTCTTGGGCAGATAGCTTTAGAAAATTAAAAGTAAGAACTAATTCAGAGACACCAAAAGATACCAAAACAGCAAAAGATTTTGGTGCAGAGGGTATTGGATTGTGCAGAACTGAACATATGTTTTTTGATGAAGAACGAATTTTATCTGTAAGAGAAATGATATTATCTAAAACAAAAGAAGACAGAGCAATAGCATTAGCAAAACTGTTACCGCATCAAAGAAAAGATTTTATAGATATTTTTAAAATCATGAGTGGATTGCCAGTCACAGTTAGATTGTTGGACCCACCGTTACATGAATTTTTACCACGTACAGAAAAGGAAATTAATGAGGTTGCAAGTATAGTTGATCTCCCAGTTAAAGAGGTTGAAACTCGGATTGAAGAGCTCCATGAGCAAAATCCTATGTTAGGTCATAGAGGATGTCGTCTGGGAATATCTTTTCCTGAAATTTATGAAATGCAATGCAAAGCAATATTTGAGGCTTTGGCTTACCTTAAAAAAAATAAAATTAAATCTGCATTTCCTGAAATAATGATACCTTTAGTATCTACAGAGGCTGAGATTAAAATAATGAAAGAATTAGTAATTAGAACTGCTAGTCAAGTTCAACAAGAAAATAAATTGAAAATAGAATTTTTAGTAGGAACGATGATTGAATTACCTAGAGCGGCAATAAAAGCAAAGGAGATCGCTAAGCACGCAGAATTTTTTAGTTTTGGAACAAATGATTTAACTCAGACTACTTTTGGGATTAGTAGAGATGATAGTGGTAAATTTTTAAATGATTATTTAGAAAACAAAATATTTTCTGTTGACCCTTTTGTTTCAATAGATGAAGGAGTTTCAGATTTAGTTGAAATAGCAGTAGAAAAAGGACGAAAACAAAACAAAAATCTAAAGTTAGGTATCTGTGGAGAGCATGGAGGAGATCCTAATAGTATATCTTTTTGTTCTAATGCAGGATTGAATTATGTCTCTTGTTCACCTTATAGAGTGCCTGTTGCAAGGTTAGCTGCCGCTCAAGCTGAAATTAAAAAAAAATTAAATTAAATAGGGGGGGCGTTCTGTTGCCCGGCATTAGATAAGTAAATAGCATATTTGCTTACTTATTAAAACTAATTCGTTGTAAACTTCGTTGTCAGAACGACTTATTTTGTTTTTAGTTTGTTTTTTTGATCTTACACTTTGTTGTAAATTTGTTTAAAGTTAATTTGTGGAAAAATTTTATAGTTATTTATTTTTAGTTTTAATAAGTATTTCGACATTGTCTTATGCTGATGACTATGGCGACTTCGAAATAGATGGAATGAGTATAGGTGATAGTTTATTAAAACATTATTCAATTGATCAAATTCTTAATGCTAGAAATTATGATAATTATCCATCTGATATGAAGTTTAGAATCATAGACATTTACGAAGATAATAGATTTTATGATGGAATGCAGTTTTACTACAAACCTAATGATAAAAACTTTATTATTCAGTCTTTAAACGGTAGAAAAATTTATAAAAATATTAACGATTGTTATATCGAAAAAAAAAAACTTGAAAGCGAATTGTCAGTTTCATTTGCAAGCGCAGAAAAATATGAACAAAAAAAAGAAAAGCATAAAGATGATCCAACTGGTAAATCAACTTATACTATTACTTTTTTTACATTTGATAGCGGAGGAAGAGCATCAGTATCGTGTTATGACTGGAGCGAAAAATCTAACAATCCAAAAACTATAGCGGTATCTATTCAGTCAAAAATAGTTGCAGAATGGGTAGATAGCAATTATGGAACAGAATAATAATAAATAGTCGTTCTGTTGCAAATTAAATTATTTCTTAAGTTTAATTGGTTTACCGTGAGAATTATTTTTTTTTGTACCCTCTGTTGCAAACCAAATTATAAGTGGAATTATTCCAATTATTGTAATAGCAATTAATTGCCACCAACCTGACTTACCAATATCATGTAGACGTCTTGAACCTGCTGCTATAGAAGGAAAAAAACAGACGGCAACGGCAATCCAATACATCATTCCATTCCCGGAAGTATCACCCATTGAAGCATCCCAAATACTTCCTCCAAAT
>CACEEJ010000044.1 GCA_902558545.1 uncultured Pelagibacteraceae bacterium
TAAAAATTAAATGGTTTGAAGATGGCACTTTAAATGCTTCTGCAAATTGCATTGATAGACATTTGAAGGATAAAAAAGATAAAACTGCTATTATTTGGGTTGGAGATGATCCAAAAGATACTCAAAAAATTTCTTACAAACAACTTCATCAAAAAGTTTCTAAAGCAGCAAATGGTTTAAAAAAATTAGGAATTAAAAAAGGTGACCGTGTAACAATTTATTTAACTATGATACCAGAGTTAGCAATTTTAATGCTGGCTTGTGTAAGAATTGGTGCAGTACATTCAATTATTTTTGGAGGTTTTTCAGCAGATTCTATCTCTGGAAGAGTGAATGATTGTGAATCTGAATATATAATCACTGCTGATGAAGGAGTGAGAGGTGGAAAAACTATACCATTGAAATATACAGTCGATGAAGCTTTAATGAGTTGTCCAAACGTTAAAAAATGTATTGTTGTTAAACGAACTGGAAATTACATCAACTGGGATCATAATAGAGATGTTTGGTATCATGATTTAATTAAAGACGTTCCTAATCATTGTGAACCTGAGGAAATGAACGCAGAAGATCCTTTATTTATTTTATATACCTCAGGTTCAACAGGTAAACCCAAAGGAGTTCTTCATACTACTGGTGGTTATATGGTTTATGCTTCAATGACACATCAGTATATTTTTAACTACAAACCAAAAGATATTTATTGGTGCACTGCTGATATTGGTTGGGTAACTGGACATAGTTATATTATTTATGGACCACTTTCGAATGGTGCAACAACTATAATGTTTGAAGGAATTCCAAATTATCCTGATAGTTCAAGGTGGTGGCAAATAGTTGATAAATATAAAGTAAATACTTTTTATACAGCACCAACTGCAATTAGAGCATTAATGCGAGAGGGAGATAAACCAGTTAAAAAAACATCAAGAAAATCCCTTAAACTTTTGGGAACGGTAGGAGAACCAATAAATCCAGAGGCTTGGATGTGGTACTATAAAACTGTAGGTAATTCTAAATGCCCAATTGTAGATACTTGGTGGCAAACAGAAACCGGAGGTATAATGATTAGTCCTCAAACAGGTGCAATTCCTCTTAAACCTGGATCTGCAACAAAACCTTTCTATGGAATTAAGCCAGTACTTGTAGATAAAAACGGTAAAGAAATTAAAGGAGCTGGAGAAGGAAGATTATGTATAGCTCAATCATGGCCTGGACAAATGAGAACTGTTTATGGTGATCATCAAAGATTTATAGATACATACTTTTCGCAGTTTAATGGAAAATATTTCACAGGCGATGGATGTCGAAGAGATAAAGATGGATATTACTGGATCACTGGTCGAGTAGATGATGTGATTATTGTTTCGGGACATAATCTTGGAACAGCTGAAATTGAAAGTGCGTTTGTTGCTCATCCAAAAGTAGCTGAAGCTGCTGTAGTTGGTTACCCTCATGATATTAAAGGTAATGGTTTGTATTGTTATGTAACCTTAAATGCAGGAGAAAGCGAAACTGGTGAACTAGAAAGAGATCTAAAACTTTGGGTTAGAAAACAAATTGGTCCTTTAGCAACTCCAGATCTAATTCATTTTACTCCAGGTCTTCCTAAAACAAGATCAGGAAAAATAATGAGAAGAATTCTAAGAAAGATTGCTGCTAATGAGCATGGTCAATTAGGAGACACAACTACTCTGGCAGATCCAAGTGTTGTTGATAGTTTGGTTGAAAATAGAAAAAATATTTAAAACTGAATTAAATCTTTAAATTCTTGTTTAACAACATCCCATTTTAAAATCATCGAATTTAAAACAATCTTTCGATCTAAAGTTTTTAATTCATCTGCAATTGGAGCCCATTTATATAAAGAGAGTGCACTAGGATTAAAAGGTAAGTCTTGATAATAAACATCCCAATTTATTTTCTCTAATCGTTCATCAAAACTTTTCCTAGCTTCATCAATAATATCTAACGGCATCTTATTAGAAATCTCGTCATCTAAAATTTTATTGAAAATTTCGTTTGCTTTATGAATATCCTGATAATTAAAATTAACTTTTAAATATGAAAAAGTAAAAAAAGTTAAATCTTGTAATGCAACTGAATAAATATTCCATTTAGCAAGATTTACTGATGACATAAATTCATCATTATCAAAATGAAGAACATATCTTGTTCCCATTCTAGTTTTTAGATAATTATATAAAGTAACTTGAGTAGCCCAGGCAGATTTAGTTTGAATAAATTGTTCTAATTCATCTAAAGTTTTTATTTTTTTCTTTTATTTTTTTTATTGAATTTTCTAAATTATCCGTAGCTTCAGGATGAATAGTAATTATATCTGCTCCTGCTTCAGCGTAAGCCTCTATGTATTTATGTACTGGTGAAATCATTAAATGAACATCAAATTTTAATGAACAGTGTTTTCGAAGGGCTTTAATCACAGGTGGTCCTATTGTTAAATTAGGAACAAAATGACCGTCCATCACATCCACATGAATCATATCAGCTCCACCTTCTTCGAGTCTTTTGATTTCTGAACCCAATTGACTAAAGTCAGCTGATAAAATTGATGGCGAAATTTGTATATTTTTCATTGATTGTTAGATTAACTAGTATCAATTTTAAAAATTAAAATGAATTAAAAAATTGATAAATTTGTCTAGAAATTTCACTCTCCAAAGGAAATGACAACATTCCCATCACCGAATAGCCTAAGATCCAAGGCATTAGATAAAATCTAATCATGTAGAAAAACCAAGCAACATACAAGGGCACCAATGGTCCAATGATAAATGAGGGTGTTATTGGTTTAAATAATTTTATAAGAGGATTGGTGTATTTTACAAATACTCTCATGAAAAAAAACTGGGAGTCTTCTCTTTGAAAAATATTCATTGCTACTCTTCCAATAAGAGTCCACATGATGATCCCAAGCAAATAATCAATAAAATATATTAAAGGATGAAAATTTGCTGACATTCAAAATTTATATTGGAAAATGTATTGAAATAAAAGGGGCGAAATTAATCGCCCCTTTAAAAGATTATTTAGTGTGATCTACCAAGAATTGATTTACCACTCGGTACACGTACATCATCAACCATTTTTTGAGTAGCTTTATCTGGTTCTGCAGTCATTAAACTAACTATCACCATTAAAACTAAACTAACAGCTGATCCGAAGATACCAAATGTTAACTGTGTAATTCCTAGGAATCCACTTCCACCAGTTCGTACCCAAACTAAGTACCACGCACCGGCGGCTAGACCACCTAGCATACCAGCAATCGCACCTTGTCTATTAGCTCTCTTCCACCATACACCAAGTACAAGTGGGAAGAACAATCCAGACATCGCAAAATCAAAAGCCCAGATAACTGAACCTAAGATTCCTTGAATCTCCATTGCTGCAATAGTTGCTCCAGCAAAACCAATTACTACAAGTAATACCCTTGCAACAAGTAGTCTTTTTGCAGTTTCCGCTTTTGGATCAATGATCTTATAGTAGACATCATGTGATATAGCGTTTGCAATTGCTAGAATCAAACCATCAGCAGTAGACATGGCAGCTGCCATACCTCCTGCAGCAACTAGACCTGAAATTACATAAGGTAATCCAGCTATTTCTGGAGTTGCTAATACAACGGCTTTACCACCCATGAAGAACTCATTTAATTCAAGAGTTCCATTTCCGTTAAAGTCGCTGATAAACATTAGGTTTGCTTGGTTCCAGTTTTGGTACCAATCTATCGCCTCTACTTCTGCAAATGTCTTACCGATAATACCAGTTGGTAAATTCGGGTCGATCAATGATAACTTAGATAATGTAGCTAACATTGGAGCAGAAGAATAAAGTAGGAAGATAAAGAATAATGACCAACCTACTGATTTTCTAGCTGCTTTTACACTTGGAGTAGTAAAGTATCTCATCATCACGTGCGGTAATGAAGCTGTTCCCATCATCATCGCTAATGCTAATGAAATAAATGCCCAAGGTGTAGCGTTCACTGCAGAGTGAGCTTTAGTTATTCCTGCTAAGCCTTTAGGTACTGATTTTAGATCAGCAGCTGCGTTTTTAACAAAACCGAACTGTTGTTCTAATTCACCAATTCTAGCTACCTCATCAGCTAACATAAAGTGAGGGAAGAAACCCGCACCCATTTTGTTACTGATCCAGAATACTGGAAGTAGGTAAGCTATAATTAGTACGATATATTGTGCAACCTGTGTCCAAGTTACCCCTCTCATACCACCTAACATCGAACATAATAAAATACTTACTAGTCCAACATAAACTGCGTATTGGAACGGGATATCAAGTGCAACAGATGCAATAGTACCTGTAGCGTTAATTTGTGCAGTCACATAAGTAAATGAAGCAACAGTTAAAACCACAACTGCGCTAAATCTAGCTAAATTACCACCGTATCTAGTACCTATAAAATCTGGAACTGTATAACAGCCAAATTTTCTTAAGTATGGTGCTAATAAAGATGCAACAAGCACGTAACCACCAGTCCAACCTACAAGTAGTGCCATATAACCGTAACCTTTAAAGTAAATACCACCTGCCATTGCAACGAATGAAGCACCAGACATCCAGTCTGCTGCAGTCGCCATCCCGTTGAAGACTGTTGGTACTTGCCTACCAGCTACGTAATATGCATCTGCTTGGGCTGTTCTTGATAGCCAACCGATTAATGCATAGATGAATACAGTAAATGCAACAAAAGCGATACCGATCGCTTTAGCTGACATACCCATCTGTTCAGCAATTGCCATAATGATTATGAAACCTATAAATCCTCCGGTATAGATCCCGTAAACTTTAGGCAAATTATCTATGAAATTACCTTTCATTATTCGTCCTCTCTTTCGCTAAAGCCGAACTCTTCATCGATTTTTTCCTGTCTATTCGCAAACCAGAAAATTAAGATTACGAAAGCGCCAAGAGATCCCTGACACGTAAACCAATATGTCCATGGATAACCGAATGGTCCTGTGA
>CACEEJ010000045.1 GCA_902558545.1 uncultured Pelagibacteraceae bacterium
GTTGGGATTGAAATGAAAAAAATGTTCTTAAATCAATCTGTTACATTGGCAGATTTGCTTTTAATGTTTCTTTATTTGGAGGTACTAGCGATGGTTAGAGTTTTTTGGAACCAACAATCTATTAGTATTACCCTACCACTTCTTATTGCTATTACCGCACTTGCACGATTTATTATTCTACAAGGTAAAGAAATGGATCCTACTGCACTTGTTTATGAAGCAGTAGCTATTTTGTTAATAGCTGGAGCAATTGTTGTTTTAAGATTAAGACATAGTGACAAATTGGGTCTTAAGAAAAAAAAATCAAAATAATTTTAAATGATATTTGAAGCTTCAAGGGCTAAGGCCTTAAATCAATTAAATAATTTTGTTGAGAATAATCTTGGAGAGTATTCAAAATTAAGAAATTTTGATTTTGGACCTGAAAAAAGATCCAATATATCTTGCTTATCACCATACATAACTCATGGAATAATTAATGAACAAGAAGTTATTCAGAAAGCACTAAGTAAATTTTCTTTTTCAAAAAACGAAAAGTTTATTCAAGAAGTTCTATGGAGAACTTACTGGAAAGGTTGGTTAGAACTAAGACCGAATGTTTGGGCTGATTATCTTATCGAATTAAATCAAATCAAAAATGAATTTAGAGATAATCAAGATTATATTGCGGCAATCGAAGGAAAAACAAACATAGGTTGCTTTAATGAGTGGGTAAAAGAGCTTAAAGAAAAAAATTATTTACATAATCACACTAGAATGTGGTTCGCTAGTATTTGGATTTTTACTCTAGAATTACCTTGGCAATTAGGTGCAGAATTTTTTATGCAACATCTTTATGACGGAGATGCTGCATCAAATACTCTTGGGTGGCGATGGGTTGCGGGTGTTCAAACTCATGGAAAACACTACCTTGCAAGTGAATGGAATATTAAAAAATTCACTAACAATAGATTTCAAAATATAAAATTAAATGAAAATGCTCCTCCAAAAGTAGCTGAAAAATCTTATCAAATAATTAAACAGGATTTCAATAACCCACAAAAGATTGAGAATAAGAATCTTTTAATTTTTGAAAATAATCTCTCGTTTGAAATCACTGACTTTAATGAAAACAACTTTAAGAAAATTTACTTAGTTTCTAATAAAAATGAAAATAGAGCAATAAAACTCAGTGAAAAATTAATGAAATTTAAATCTCATTTAATAGAAGACCAAGAACAAAGATTAAAAAATCAATCTATTGATTGTCAAATTATAGATATAAGTGAATTAACAAATATTGAAAATTATTACGGTTTGTACCCAACAGTAGGTGAAAATTTAGATTTTTTAAATTCTAATAATTTAAAGATAGATTTTTTATATAGAAATCTTGATCAATTAGCTTGGCAATACTGTAATAAAGGTTTTTTTAATTTTAAAAATTATATTCCTAAAATAGTTTCAAGCTTTAATTAAAACCAACGAACCATTCCAATAATTCCAGCGGTTGCATAAAAAAATTGCAAAAATAAAATTCCTTTATGACCACCTCTATAAGCCCAAATTCCAATTAAAATGGCTGACAATAACAGTAGACAAAACCCAAAAAATTCTATGCCTATATTTAAAGCGACGAACAAAGAATACAATATTGCAGTTATAACTCCTGCCCATTCAAAAATTTTATTATTCATAAAAGTTTTTTAAAATTATTATAAAGGATTGTAGAGTAGTTATTCATATCTTTCATGTTATCTTTTGCAGATTGATCAAACTTTTCCAACGCACCATTACCAAGCTGATCTTCCAAAGCTTTTTTATACTCCGGAACACACCCCCACTCATAAACAGTAGAATTTTTTATTTCTATATGAAATTGAATTCCATAAGCATGGTTTTGATATTTAAAAATTTGATACTTAGTGATTGGGGAAGAGGCTAATAAAGTTACATCTTTATTATTTTCAATATCCTGAACCTCATAAGAATGCCATTGTAAACTTTTAATCGTATTAGGAAATTTTGAAAATAATTTATCTTCATCTTTTTCATCAGAGAAATTAATATCCATAATCCCTATTTCTGCTGGTTTAGATTTAACCACTTTTCCACCAACTACCTCACCTAAAAGCTGACAACCTAAACAAAAACCTAAATAAGGTTTTTTTAGATTAATAACAAATTCTTTAATTGCTTTCTTTTCTTCTATTAACCAAGGATATTCTTGTTCCATATAAGTATCCATTGGACCCCCCATACAAAACATGCCATCAAATTTACTTAAATCGTCTGGTATTTTTTCACCTTCATCTAATTCAATGGTAGTTAAGTTAAATCCATCAGCTAACATTAAATCTTTAATGTAACCTGGATCTTCTATTTTGATATGTTGTAATACTATTATGTTCACTAAGCTTAGCTTAGCTTAGAACACTTCTTGGAACAATATTTTACTCTTTCCCAATTTAACTTCCATTTTTTTCGCCAAGTAAATGGTCTTTTACAAACCGGACAAATTTTTGTTGGTAAATTTTCTTTTTTCATCAAATTGTATTTAGTTTAATAAATTTATCAGCTTCAGATAAAATTAATTTTTTTCTATCAGATTTCATTTTATCAAATATTCTTACCATCATCGAAAGACGAGGATTTTTTAAAAAAAATTTTCTATTTCGGTCAATAAATCTCCAATAAAGACCATCCATAATGTTACACCACTTGCCTTTTTTAAAATCCATCATTTTCATAAAATATGCAGATCCACAAATATAAGGTTTGGTCGCAAAAATTCCTCCATCACTAAATAATCCCATTCCATAAACATTAGGAACCATCACCCAATCTGAAGAGTCTACGAACATTTCCATGAACCATTTGTAAACAATTGTTGGCTTAATTTCACAAAGGTTCATAATATTGGATAAGATCATTAACCTTTCAATGTGATGTGACCAACCATGATTAACGGCATTTTTAATTGCATAATCCAAAGGTGGAAGACCAGTGGTCCCATCATACCAAGAACTTTTCATTTTTCTATTTTGTTTAAAAAAATTTCCAGTTTCCATTTCTTGTGAATATGACTGATAAATTCCACGCATAAATTCTCGCCATTCCATTCACTAAATTCTTTTCCCTTATAAATAGTTATAGCACTTGCTGCTATTGAAGGTACCCAGTATTGGATTGCCTTAGTAAAACCTGGTTTCCATTTAGGTCCAATCTTTGAGCCTGAATAATTTTTTCCACCCCAACCTAAAATTTTCCAACCATAATTTTCTCCCTTTTTAATCTCACCAAACCAATCACCACCTTTTGCACCATGGTTGCTTGCATAAATTTTTCCATCAAAAGAGGAATAGGTTAGACCTTGAGGATTACGAACGCCAATTTGATAAATTTCTGGTAGCCAATTTGACTTTCCTTCAAACTTAGGGTTATCTTTTGGAATACTACCATCTAAATGAATTCTGATAATACTTCCAGGATGGTTTGTTGGATCTTGAGCAATCATGCCTCCACCTCTTTCTCCAGCAGATGCAAAAAGATAATTATCTTTTATAGCTAATCTTGAGCCAAAATGATAACCAGATTCTATTGGTGGTTCAGCTTGAAATATATTTTCGAAATCCAAATTTTTTTTATTTAATTTGGCCTTGGCAATCGAAGTACTTGTTTTCCAATCCCCTCTATTTTCTGAATAAGAAATCCATAAGTGATTATCTTGGTAAATAATATCTAATAAACCTCCTTGTCCGTGTACAAAATAATTTAAGTCATGTTCAACTTCATAAACTTCCTGAGAAATAATATTTACTATTTTTATTTTTCCAGTTTTTTCAGTGATAATAAGCTCTTCGTTACTTATAAAAGATGATCCCCATGGGTCACTTAAATCTGCCAATTTTTTAAAAGTAAAATTTTCAGAAAAACTTTTCGATGAAAATAATAAAAGGAAAAATATCGATAAAAAATATTTGATCACTTTATGAAAGTTTAGATCTACCACCATCTACAGCAATTATTTGGCCTGTAACCCATGAACTATCTTCTGTTAGTAAGAATTTAGCAAGAGCAGCGGAGTCTTTACCTTCTCCCAATCTTTTAAGGGGATGTGCTTTTGCAATACCTTCAGCTATAGCAGTATTTTTTAACATTGGTTCTGCTATTTTAGATTTTGTTAAACTTGGTGCCACACAATTTACTCTTATGTTTGGAGCGAACTCTGCTGCAAGAGAGACCGTCAATCCCTCAACAGCTGCTTTTGCTGATGCTATGATTGCATGATTGGTAAAACCTCTTTGAGCAGCAACAGTTGAAAATAACACTATTGAACCTTTATTTTTTTTTAAACTTTCCTGATATCCTTTAATAGCTTCTACAGCAGAATAAAGATTAAGTTTCATGCATTTCTGAAAGTCTTGTTCATTTACCATTCTTAATGGTTTTAAATCAATTGAACCGACACAATAAGCTAAGCCTTTAATTTCAGAAATATCTGATTTAACTTTTTCTATAAACCCATCCTCTAAAACATCTGCAACTGTATGCGAGCATCCAAGTTTTTCAGAGACAGAGCTAAGTTCACTTTCATTTCTTCCAACTAAATGAATATCGTTTCCAGAGTTTTTTAATTGTTCTGCTAAACTTGACCCAATAGAACCTGTCGCACCAAAAATTATTTGTACTCCCTGGGTGATTTTTA
>CACEEJ010000046.1 GCA_902558545.1 uncultured Pelagibacteraceae bacterium
TTTCTGCTGGGGTAAGATTTGTAATTTCTTTTCCTTCAAGTTCAATTTGACCAGAAAAAATATTTGTAAAACCATATATTGAATGAAGAATTGTAGATTTACCTGCACCATTAGGTCCAATTAAACATAAAGACTGAGCTTTATTTACGAATAAATCAAAATTATGTAAAATTTCCATTTTTCCGTAACCTGCGTTTAAATTTTTTATAGTTAAATGAACTTCGTTTGGAGATAATTTTTTTAAATCATCTGGTGTCGGAGCTTTTCCTAATACTTCATATTGGTTAGACATTATTGAGCTCCTAAATACGCGTCAATGACACGTTTATCATTTTTAATTTCATCTGGCGATCCATTGGCTAACATTTTACCATGAGCTAAACAAAAAATATTCTCAGCTAATTGCATAATGACTCTCATGTTGTGCTCAATAACCAAAAGAGTTATTCCAAAATCTTGGTTAACTTTAATTAATCTATCAATAATACCATTTATTAGTGTTGGATTAATCCCAGCTGTTGGCTCGTCTAGTAATAGCATCTCTGGTTCATTCATTAATGCCATAGCAAGCTCAAGTAATTTTTGTTGACCAAAAGATAAATCTCCAGCTCTTAGCTTTCTTTTTTGATATAATCCCACAAAATTTAATAAATTTTCAGCTTTATCTGTTAATTCTTTTGGGATCTTTGAAAATATTTTCATTAAATCTGCGTCACTACCTTTATGACTAATAAGCATATTTTCTATACAATTAAGCTTTCCATAAATTCTTGTTTGCTGAAAAGTTCTCAATAATCCTAACTTAGCAATTACAGGAACTGGTAACTCAGAAACTTCTTTTCCATTGAATTTAATAGATCCTTTATCGATTGGGTAAGTTCCTACAATCGAATTGAATAATGTAGTTTTTCCTGAACCATTTGGCCCAATTAATCCAACTATCTTCCCTTTTTCAACATTCATTGAAATGTCAACGTTAGCTTTAACACCACCAAAAGATTTACTTACATTGCTTACTTCTAAAATACTCATTTAAGTTCTACCTGTGCTTTACGATCTTTTTCATCAACCACTTCACCAAATCGCTCTGGATATTTTTCTCTAAGCCATCCCATAATTCCTTCTGGAAAATAAATTACAATCACAACAATCAAAACTCCTAGAGCAACATACTGCCAACCCAAAAAGAATGTCCAAAAGCCTTCTTTAAAAATATGAAATATAGTTGCACCAATAATTGGGCCCCAAAGAGTTCCTTTACCTCCAAGTATTGCCATCAGTACCATGAATACTCCCATTTCTCTTCCGTCAAATGCAACATCTGTTGAATCGATGTATCCAACCAAGCCACCCATTATTCCTCCTGCCAATCCACAAAAGAAAGCTGATATCATCCAACCAATAATTTTATACTTCATTGTTTCAATACCCATTGCTTCTAAGCTACCAACATTTGGAAAAGGTGGTGTAGTAAAGCCTTGACCTGCTCCAATAATTTCTATTCCACCAGAAATTTCACCCGCAGCTACACCTAAACCTAATGTACAAATTGCAAAATAATGTCCTCTAAGTCCAAGAATAGAATATCCTATCAAACCAGCTACAATAGTTGGAACTAGAGCGGCTACGACAAGTCCAACTGCCATACCTTGAAAAAATTGTGTTGGAGTATGAACAAATGTTTTTTCCCCTCCACTCTCTGTCCATTCTGCTAATGGAAAAAACATTCCAACTTGAACAGAGGCGCATAGGTACATTCCTAATCCATAAAATAATATATTTCCAAATGAATTATAGCCCATCTCCCCACCTTGGATGTTCCAAGTGGTAGCAAGAACTATTAAAACACAAAGGATTGATAACTGAACTTTAAAGGCTGGAAATAAAAAAGGGGCAACTAATCCAAATATTAATATTGCTGCATATAAAATAAAATTCTTATTCATTTTTCATCTCAATCTTATTTTAAATATTCTCTTTTTCTTGAAAGTTTAAACCTTCTATAAACTAGGATTAATACCAACAATAAAAATACTGAACCAATTCTAAATTCCGTACCCAGTATATAATCTGCAAATTCTTCAAATACTCCTAATCCCATTCCCGACATTGCTACTCCAGGTAAGTTTCCTAATCCTGCAACAATTACGATCATGAAAGATCTGATTGTGTAGGGTAGTCCCATGTAAGGATGAATTGTGAAAGTTATAGATATCAAAGCACCAGCAACACCACAAAGAGCAGCATTTATTCCAAATGTTGCGGCATAAACTTTTTCCGTATCGACACCTAAAATCTTTGCAGCTCTTGCATTTTGAGCTGTAGCTCTAATTGCACGCCCTAGCTTTGATTTTTTCATATAAATAACCAAACAAATTGCAAATACAATGCTAATAAACGCTGAAAATATTTTTGAATTTGGTAACACAACATTGTTATCAAACAACATAGTTGTTCCGTAACCGGAATTTGCAAGTACAACGTCTGCACCAAATGCAAAATTCATTAATTGCATGAAAAGAATACTTATTCCAAAAGTTGCTAAAATAGAAATAAATAGATCTCTATCTACTACTTTATTTATTACGAGTTTGTAAATCGCTATACCAACAAAGTACATTATTACTGGCGCAACAATTACTCCCCATGCTGGATGAATACCATAGAGATACATAAAGTATGCAATGTATCCTCCTAAAATTACAAGATCTCCTTGTGCAATGTTAATTATATTCATCACACCCCATTGAAGTGCCATTCCATATGCAATCAATGCAAACAAAACTCCTAGCAAAATACCATCCAAGCAAGCTTGAAGAGTTATCATAGGATATTGAAATACAAGAAAATCCATAAAAAGTATTTTTGGGTTATATAAAAAAAAGCCCCCTATGACTAGGGGGCTTTAGTATTTTATTTTATCTTTCCGACCACTTAGGAATTGGATGTATTAACTTAGCTGATGCCCATTTTAATGGAGCAACAACTTTGTTTTCACATTTTCCTGAAGCATCACACATTACTTGGAAAAGAACCATTGGTTTGTCAACGTTCTGACCACCAGGTGCAAATTTAATATTTCCATAGAATGTTTGCATATTCGTAGCTGCAAGAGCATCTCTTACTTTCTTTTGATCAAAAGAATTTGCTCTTTCAAATGCATCTTTGAATACCAATAAAGCAGCTGAAGATTCAGCAGATTGGTAAGGTGGATCATATCCAAACTCTTTCTCAAAGTCTGCAGCATAAGTCATACCATCTTTAAAGAAATCATCTTTATAAGTTAGTGACTTGTGCCATTGAGAAGCACAAAGTGCATACTGTGAATTTTTACCATGCTGTTTGGATAGCTTAGCAGCATCACAGTGAGTCATGGCTAACATTGGAACATCAACTTTCATTTCAGCAATTTGTCTGATCGCAGTTAATGCACCTTTTGTGTGGCCTGATACAACAAGTACATCTGGTTTCATCTGTTTTACTTTAACCAAAGTAGCAGCCATATCATTTAGCTCTTTAGGCAATTTATCGTCGATTATGATTTTAGAACCAGTTCTTTCTGCAGCATCTAAAATACCTAATCTAACGTCTTGTGAGAATGCATCTTGTTCAAACGCTTGTGCAATTCTTACTGGTTTTCCACCATTTAACTCAACTGCTGTTTCGATAGCAACATCAAGATATAAGTTAGCTGGAGCTAATACAGCAAATAGATATTTGTAACCTTTAGTAAACAAAGATCTAGATGCACCATTTGCTTCAACCATTGGAACACCATATTTTTCAGTCACTGGCGCAATCGCTTTAGTTAAACCAGAACTGTAAGGGCCAAGCATAAACTCAACACCATCTTGTGAAATTAATCTTTCTGCAAGCTGTGCAGCTCTCTTAGGGTTTGATTCATCATCGTAATAAATAATGTCAAACTTATAAGTCTTTCCACCAACTTTAACACCACCCATGCTGTTAATTCTATCAACGGCCATGTTATAACCATTTTGAGTATGAACACCATTTGATGAGTATTTACCAGTTAAGGAAATCGCAGCACCTAAAATAATTTTGTCACCAACAACTTTTGCAAATGATGCAACTGAAGTTGAAAATAAAATTACTAATGCAGAAACAAAACTTAAAATTATTTTATTTAATCTCATTTTATTTCCTCTTTAATTAATTAATTATGTAGTGATTAAATAAAGAAATTTTATTTTATGCAAGTGGCAATAAAGGCCAAATCTAATTAATATTGTTGAGTTACAACAATTATTGCGGCAATAATTACTAAAACACTCGCAGAAATTGTATTAATTGTTTTTGGATTAGCAGTTATCCACTTTATTAACTTTTGTGCGAGCATTGCATAACCAA
>CACEEJ010000047.1 GCA_902558545.1 uncultured Pelagibacteraceae bacterium
GCCTATTATAATTCATTAAAGAGTTGTAAATTGGCAAAAGCTAAATTTAAAAGAAAATATAAAAATTATTGGTGTGTTACAGCAAAAACTATATGAATTTTATATTTTTATGTTATAGGAAGCTAGTATTGGGGCGTAGCCAAGCGGTAAGGCACGGGTTTTTGGTACCTGCATCCTAGGTTCGAATCCTAGCGCCCCAGCCATTTATGAAAAATTTTTTAGATAAATTTTTTTCCCGATCAAAAAATCTTGATGATATCAGTCAAAATTTAAAACAAATTACTTTAACAACACCCGCAAATAAAATTTTTGAAGCAATTAATAATTTTTCAGAGAAAAGTGAAATCAGATATGTGGGTGGGTGTGTAAGAAAAGTGATAAAAAAAGAAAATGTTGATGATATTGACCTAGCAACAAATTTAACTCCCCCGGAAGTTTGTGAGGCTCTTAAAAACAAACAAATAAATTATTATGAAACAGGAATTGAACACGGAACTATAACCGCAATAATTGACGAATATAAATATGAAATTACCTCTTTAAGGAAAGACGTTTCAACTGATGGAAGGCATGCTAAAGTAGAATTCTCTTTAGATTGGAAGGAAGATGCCTCTAGAAGGGATTTTACTATCAATTCAATTTATGCAGATGGTGATGGTAATTTATTTGATCCATTTAACGGTAAAAAAGATTTGGAGGAGGGTTATATTAATTTTATTGGCCATGCGGAAAAAAGAATTCAAGAGGATTATTTACGTATTTTGAGGTATTTAAGATTTTATTTAAATTACTCAAATCATAAGCACCAATCAGAAATAATACATAATATAAAAAAAAATATTGATGGAATTTCAAATATATCATCTGAAAGGTTAATCGATGAACTAAAAAAAATAACGTGTTCAAATGGATTTTTAAAAATGTTTAAAGACAAAGAAAGTTTAGAGCTAATAGAGATAATTTTCCCTCAATTAAAGAATATTAAAAATTTTAAAAAACAAAATTCTTATGCTGCAGAGAATTTTTTAAAAATTGACTTTATATTCTTAATTGCGCTTTTAGTGATTGATGGGACTGATAATGCTGATTATTTTCTTTATAAATTTAAAATATCTAACAAAGATAAGAAAAGACTAAAATTGATAGATCTTTTTTATAGAGAAAATGTAACTCTAAACAACTTTACGGAGAAAAATTTGAATAAATTTTTTTATTTTAATGGTCGACAGGCTGTAATAGATATAATTAATTTTAAAATTTTCACCTCAAACAAAGTAGAGAAAAAACTAATTAAACTATTAGATACGTATAAAGAGAAAGTAATTCCAACTTTGCCAATAGAGGCTGATCTACTAATGTCTAAATTTCAAATTCCTGAGGGTAAAACTTTAGGTAATAAATTAAAAAAAATCGAAGAAACTTGGGTTCAAAACGGATTTCAAATTTCAGATAAGCAAGTACAACAAATAGTTAAAAGTTAAATATATTTAACGTCTTTAATTTCAAAATTTTTTACACCAGAGGGTGTATTTATTTCAACTAAATCACTTTTATTTTTTCCAATCAAACCTTTGCCAATTGGTGATTGAAAGAAAATTAGTTTTTGTTTTAAATCTGCTTCATCTCTTCCAACTATTTTATAATTAATTTTTTCACCAGTATCTAAATCTTCTAAATAAACTGTAGATCCAAAAATTACTTTTCCTTCGTTGTTTATTTTTGTAACATCAATAACATTTGCTCTTGCAATAATATCGTTAATTTCTGTAATTCTTCCCTCGTTATGAGATTGTTCTTCTTTAGCTGCATGATATTCAGCATTTTCTTTAAGGTCTCCATGGGATCTCGCTTCAGCAATTGCAGCTACTATCTCAGGTCTTTTTTTTTCTTTTAAAAAAACTAATTCCTCTTTTAGTTTATTTAATCCGTTTATTGTTATTGGCTCCTTATCCATTTTTTTATTTCCATTTTGCAATCGGAGGTAATGACATTAAAATACCTTCAACATTACCACCAGTTTTTAGCCCGAATTTTGTTCCTCTATCATAGAGCAAATTAAATTCTGCGTATCGACCCCTTTTAATATACTGAAACTCTTTATCTTTTAAAGTCCATTTTCTTTTTATTTTTTTTTTAATTATTTCATTAAATAGCATTTGAAATGTAACACCAACATCTCTGACAAATTTAAAGTCATTTTCAAAATTATCATTTTTATAATCAAAAAAGATTCCACCTATGCCTCTTGCCTCTTTTCTGTGAGGTAGATAAAAATATTCATCACACCATTTTTTATATTTTTTATAATAATTTTTATTATGTCTATCGCACATTGCTTTTAATATTTTATGAAAGTTTTTCTTCTCTTTTTCATCTTTTATTGCTGGGGTTACATCCATTCCTCCACCAAACCAATTTTTTGTTGTACAAATAAATCTGGTATTAAAATGCATTGCAGGAATATGGGGATTTTGCATATGCATAACTATTGATATTCCTGATGCCCAAAATCTAGGATCTTTACTTGCGCCTGGTATATTCTTTTGAAATTGCTTAGGAAATTTTCCATAAACTTTTGAAAAATTTACTCCTACTTTTTCAAAAATTTTTCCATTTTTAAGAATTCTATATTCACCACCACCCTCATCTTTTTTATTGCTTCTTTTCCAAGAAGTTGATTCAAAATTTACTTTATTTTTTTCAATTTTTAAAATGTCGTCGCATATTGCATTTTGTAATAGCTTAAACCAGTTACTCGCTAAGTCTTTTTTGATTGAAATATCCATTTTATATTAATTCTATTTGACGCAAACTTTCTGCCAAAACAATAGCAACTGACGATGCAATATTAAGAGATCTTACTTGGTTATTCATTGGTATTTTTAAACGATTTTTAATTATTTTATGAACCTCTTCGGGCACTCCAGCACTTTCTCTTCCAAACAAAATAGTATCATCAGACTTAAATTTAAATTTAGTATAATTTATTGAACCCTTAGTTGTCATCAATACTATTCTCTGTTTCTTCTTTGCCTCAAAAAATTTTTCTGAACTTTGATAAAACTTTATTTGACTATAGTCCATATAGTCCATAACCACTCTTTTAAAGCGTTTGTCTGATAATAGAAAGCCACATGGTTCAATTATTTCTAATTTAGCACCCAAACAGGCACAGGTTCTAATGATTGCAGCAGTATTCTGAGGTATATCAGGCTCATACAAAGCTATTTTGGGTCCTAAAATTGTTGAATTCTGTGTCATTCTTTCAGTAGTAAAATAATTATTTTATATTATATGAATTCGTATATTAACTATTTTAAATCAAAAAGAGATAATAATAAAAGCTACTAAAAGTGTCTGAAAAAAAAACAAAAAGAAGAGATTTTTTATTTACAGCTACAACAGCTGTAGGAGCTGTTGGTGCCGCAGCAGTAGTTTGGCCAATGATAGATCAAATGAATCCAGATGCTTCTGTTAAAGCATTAGCTAGTACAGAGGTTGATGTAAGTTCATTAACACCTGGAAATACATTGACTGTTTTATGGAGAGGTAAACCAGTATTTATAAGAAGAAGAACTCAAGAAGAAATTGATGAGGCAAGAAAAGTTAAAATGGAAGATTTAATTCATCCAGAGAAAGATGAAGATAGAGCAAAAAACCCAGAGTGGCTTGTTATGTTAGGTGTATGCACTCATCTTGGATGTGTACCTCTAAATGATAAAGGTGATTATAATGGTTGGTTCTGTCCATGTCATGGATCTCATTATGATACTTCTGGAAGAATTAGAAAAGGTCCGGCACCTTGGAATATGGAAGTGCCAAAATATGAATTCGTTGATGCAAACACAATTAAAATTGGATAAAGAAAAATGAGTGACCATGATTACAGACCAAAATCGAAGGTAGGACAATGGTTTAATGATCGATTGCCACTATTAACTCTTGCAAATCATTTAACAGATTATCCGACTCCTAAAAATTTAAATTATTGGTGGACATTTGGGGGAATTTTAACTTTTTGCTTAATCACTCAAATTGTTACCGGATTAACTCTTGCAATGCATTACATTGCTCACGCAGATATGGCTTTTGAAAGTGTTGAGCACATTATGCGTGATGTTAACTATGGTTGGTTAATTAGATACATTCATGCAAATGGTGCTTCAATGTTTTTCCTAGCAGTCTATATTCATATATTTAGATCATTATTCTACGGTTCTTATAAATCTCCAAGAGAAATAATATGGATTTTAGGAATAAT
>CACEEJ010000048.1 GCA_902558545.1 uncultured Pelagibacteraceae bacterium
TGGGGTTTCATAAATCAAAAAATATCAAAAAATTTTTTTCAGTGCATAAATCAAGCCGATTGAGCTATTAGTACTGGTCAGCTGCACGCATTACTGCGCTTCCACATCCAGCCTATCAACGTGGTGGTCTACCACGGCTCTATAGGAAGAACTAGTTTTGAGGTGAGTTTCCCGCTTAGATGCTTTCAGCAGTTATCTCGTCCATACTTAGCTACCCGGCACTGCAGCTGGCGCTACAACCGGTCCACCAGTGGTATGTTCAACCCGGTCCTCTCGTACTAGGGTCAACTCCTCTCAATTCTTCTACACGCATAGCAGATAGGGACCGAACTGTCTCACGACGTTCTGAACCCAGCTCACGTACCACTTTAATTGGCGAACAGCCAAACCCTTGGGACCTGCTCCAGCCCCAGGATGTGATGAGCCGACATCGAGGTGCCAAACACTGCCGTCGATATGAGCTCTTGGGCAGTATCAGCCTGTTATCCCCGGCGTACCTTTTATCCGTTGAGCGATGGCCCTTCCACTCAGAACCACCGGATCACTATGACCGACTTTCGTCTCTGCTCGACTTGTCAGTCTCACAGTCAGGCAGGCTTATGCCATTGCACTCTACGAACGATTTCTGACCGTTCTGAGCCTACCTTCGCACGCCTCCGTTACTATTTGGGAGGCGACCGCCCCAGTCAAACTACCCACCATACAATGTCTTGATGCCGGATAACGGCAATCAGTTAGATACCAAGAAAAACAAAAGAGGTATTTCACTGGTGACTCCACAAAAGCTGACGCCTTTGCTTCAATGTCTCCCTCCTATGCTAAATATGTTTTTCCTAATACCAATGTAAAGTTGCAGTAAAGGTGCACGGGGTCTTTCCGTCTAACTACGCGAACTCCGCATCTTCACGGAGAATTCAATTTCACTGAGTTGATGTTGGAGACAGCGGAGAAATCGTTACGCCATTCATGCAGGTCGGAACTTACCCGACAAGGAATTTCGCTACCTTAGGACCGTTATAGTTACGGCCGCCGTTTACTGGGGCTTCAGAAGTTAGCTTGCACCAACCGCATTAACCTTCCAGCACCGGGCAGGCGTCAGACCCTATACATCCACTTACGTGTTAGCAGAGCCCTGTGTTTTTGATAAACAGTCGCTTCTCCCTGGCTTGTGCCACCTTCCTATAGTTGCCTAAAAGAAGGTCTTCCTTATCCCGAAGTTACGGAAGTATTTTGCCGAGTTCCTTCAACATCATTCTCTCAAGCGCCTAAATATACTCTATTAATCCACCTGTGTCGGTTTAGGGTACGGTCTAATGATGGAGCTATTTCTTGGAACCTTTTCGCGGCAAGTTCAATCCATTAAGAACTCACAACTTACAAGATCCGTCACTACCATCTGGTTAAGGAATATTAACCTTATTTCCATCGACTACGGCTTTCGCCCTCGCCTTAGGTGCCGACTAACTCTGCGCGGATTAACCTTGCGCAGAAACCCTTGGATTTTCGGCGAAGAAGTTTTTCACTTCTTTTATCGTTACTTATGTCAGCATTCGCACTTCTGATACCTCCAGGATTCCTCACGGATATCCCTTCGCAGGCTTACAGAACGTTCCGCTACCAGTTGCAATTTTAAAAAAAATTACAAATCCACAGATTCGGTATATGATTTTAGCCCCGTTACATCTTCGGCGCAGAAACTCTATTAGACCGGTGAGCTGTTACGCTATCTTTAAAGGATGGCTGCTTCTAAGCCAACCTCCCGGCTGTTAAGGAATTTCCACATCCTTTCACACTTAATCATAATTTGGGGACCTTATCTGGTGGTCTGGGCTCTTTCCCTCTCGACCATGGACCTTAGCACCCACAGTCTGTCTGCTGAAGAACAACATTTAGCATTCGGAGTTTTATTAGGTTTGGTAAGAATCTCTTCCCCCTAGCCCATTTAGTGCTCTACCTCTAAATGTCTATTTATTCAACGCACTACCTAAATAGTTTTCGCGGAAAACCAGCTATCTACGAATTTGGTTGGCCTTTCACCCCTTACCACAAGTCATCCAAAGACTTTTCAACGTCAACTGGTTCGGTCCTCCGGTTGGTGTTACCCAACTTTCAACCTGCTCATGGTAAGCTCATTCGTTTTCGGGTCTAATTCATTAAACTAATCGCCCTATTAAGACTTGCTTTCGCTGCGCCTACACCTAGATGGCTTAAGCTTGCTTAATAAATTAAGTCACTGACCCATTATACAAAAGGTACGCCGTCACTCTAAAAAGAGCTTCGACTGATTGTAGGCATGCGGTTTCAGGTTCTATTTCACTCCCCTAATAGGGGTTCTTTTCACCTTTCCCTCACGGTACTAGTTCACTATCGGTCACTGAAGAGTATTTAGGCTTAGAGGGTGGTCCCCCTATATTCGAGCAGGATTTCACGTGTCCCGCTTTACTCAAGAATTTTGTTAAACATTACTCATACGGGACTATCACCCTCTATGGTTAGCATTTCCAAACTATTCAAATTTTTTTAACAAAACTACTGGCCTAGTCCGCGTTCGCTCGCCACTACTAACGGAATCTCAATTGATTTCTTTTCCTCTGGTTACTTAGATGTTTCAGTTCTCCAGGTTGTCTCTTTAAACCTATGTATTCAGTTTAAAGTACCATATAAAATGGTGGGTTTCCCCATTCGGAAATTTTCGGATCAAAACTTACATACAGCTCCCCGAAACTTATCGCAGTATATCACGTCCTTCATCGGCTTTCAGTGCCAAGGCATCCACTACACGCCCTTAAACGCTTGATTTATGCACAGAAAAAAATTCTGTGTTGAATCAAATTTTTATTTTGAACATTAGCTAATAACATTACTAATGTTCGGATATAGATATTGATATTAATTATTTATTATTTACGATTTTTTATAACTAAGTGTTTTGGTGGAGGATAGCGGGATCGAACCGCTGACCTCCTGAATGCAAATCAGGCGCTCTCCCAGCTGAGCTAATCCCCCATGATCTTTATTGGTGGGCCGAGAAAGACTCGAACTTTCGACCCCACCCTTATCAAGGGTGTGCTCTAACCAACTGAGCTACCGGCCCCCATGCAAGAGAAACACTATTCAAGAAGAGAAATGAGGACGGTCAACATTATCCTGTATATTATTTAGAATGAAATTTTAATTTCATTCATCCTTAGAAAGGAGGTAATCCAGCCGCAGGTTCCCCTACGGCTACCTTGTTACGACTTCACCCCAGTCGCTGACTATACCGTGGTCAAGGGTTTTAAACCTTGCCTTAAGGTAGAACCAACTCCCATGGTGTGACGGGCGGTGTGTACAAGACCCGGGAACGCATTCACCGTGGCACGCTGATCCACGATTACTAGTAATTCCAGCTTCATGCACTCGAGTTGCAGAGTGCAATCCGAACTGAGGTATCTTTTAAGGATTTGCTTAACGTCGCCGTCTTGCTTCCTGTTGTAGATACCATTGTAGCACGTGTGTAGCCCAACACGTAAGGGCCATGAGGACTTGACGTCATCCCCACCTTCCTCCAGCTTATCACTGGCAGTTCTTTCAGAGTGCCCAACTTAATGATGGCAACTAAAAGTGAGGGTTGC
Source organism: uncultured Pelagibacteraceae bacterium (assembly GCA_902558545.1). GTDB lineage: Bacteria > Pseudomonadota > Alphaproteobacteria > Pelagibacterales > Pelagibacteraceae > Pelagibacter. The sequence goes on from CACEEJ010000048.1 coordinate 3,615, forward strand.
GCTCGTTGCGGGACTTAACCCAACATCTCACGACACGAGCTGACGACAGCCATGCAGCACCTGTGTTTCGTCCGGCCGAACCGAAAACTTTAATCTCTTAAAGTCGCGACGAACATGTCAAGTGTTGGTAAGGTTCTGCGCGTATCTTCGAATTAAACCACATGCTCCACTACTTGTGCGGGTCCCCGTCAATTCATTTGAGTTTTAACCTTGCGGTCGTACTCCCCAGGCGGTGTGTTTATCGCTTTCGCTGCGACACTGAAAATAAATTTCCAACGTCTAACACACATCGTTTACGGCATGGACTACGAGGGTATCTAATCCTCTTCGCTACCCATGCTTTCGTTCCTCAGTGTCAGTAATGATCCAGAAAGCTGCCTTCGCAATT
>CACEEJ010000049.1 GCA_902558545.1 uncultured Pelagibacteraceae bacterium
AAAACTTTATTTAATTTTTTAATATTCTGATTATTTGAAAGTAATAGTGTTAAGGTTACTTTTTTATTCAAAAATTTATATTTTTTTGGAAAAGCTTTACATATTTTTTGAAAAAAAATGTCCTTATTTTTAAGTCTTTTTGACCAAGCCTTCTCCTCCGAGAAGACATCAATACTAATCATTATTTGAGTATGCTTTGACTATTTTAGAAACAAGTGGATGTCTTACTACATCTGAATGATCAAAATCAACTATGGATATTTCCTTTAAATGCCCTAGTAACTCTTTTGATCGAACTAATCCTGACATGCTTTTATTTGGTAAATCAATTTGAGATGGGTCACCATTTACAACAATTTTAGAATTTTCTCCAATACGTGTTAAAAACATTTTTATCTGAGTATCCGTAGCATTTTGTGCTTCATCTAAAATTGCAAACGAATTTTTTAGAGTTCTACCTCTCATAAAAGCTAAAGGTGCAATCTCTATATCTCCAATCTCAATCATTCTTTGTATTTTTTCAAAGTCGAAGAGATCATATAAAGAATCATATAAAGGTCTAAGATAAGGATCTACTTTTTCCTTCATATCACCAGGTAAAAATCCCAAACGCTCGCCTGCTTCTACAGCTGGTCTTGAAAGAATAATTCTCTCAATCTTTTTTTCTAAAAGCATAGTTAGACCTACAGCGACTGCCAGAAAAGTTTTTCCGGTTCCTGCTGGCCCGGCTGAAATTACAATATCACTCTCCCTCAAAGCTCTCACATAGCTTTTTTGTTTTTCAGATCTAGGTATTATAGATTTTTTTGGAGTTTTGATAATATCTGTAACATTATTATTTTTTACTTTTTCATTAATCATAAAGTTATCAACCGATGAAAGTATATCTTTATTCTCTATACTTCCATTATTAATAAACTGATTAGCCAAAAATTGAATAGCATTTTTAATTTTTTCATTCTTTTCAGGTGTTGATTTAATTAAAATTGAATTTCCCCTTGAATATAAGCTGCAATTTGTAATTTTTTCTAATTCTTGTAAATTTTTATTAAATTCCCCAACAACACCCATTAACAAGTTATTGTCGTGAAATATAACACTTAAAGAATTGTTATCTGAATAAACAAATTTTAAAGACTGATCGATATTTTTTTTAGTTATTCCACTCAAATTCTATGCAACCTTCTGATCCGAATTAGTTATAACTTCACCGAATAAAGTATTTCTATTGCTATCTTTAATTCTCACTTGCACTATTTTTCCAATATCATTCTTTTTACCATTAAAAATTACAGATGTCATATACTCAGATCTACCAAAAGCTTTGCTTTTATCGTCTGTTAAATTTTCAACCAAAACATCAACAACTTTACCCTTCAATGAATTATTTATTCGGATTTGATTTTCAAATAAAATAGTTTGAATTTTTTCTAATCTTTTAAAAGAAATTTTTTTTTCAATTAATTCTAAATTTTCAGCTACTGTTCCTGGTCTTGGGCTAAAGATGAAAGAGTAAGAGTTAATAAATTTAACCCTCTCAATTAAATTAAAGGTATCTTTAAAATCCTGATCTTCTTCACCAGGATAACCTATTATAAAATCGCTTGAAAATTCTATATTTGGGTTAATTTCTTTTAATTTATCAAAAGTATTTAAATATTCCTCAATAGTATGTTTTCTGTTCATTAATTTTAAAATTTTATTAGATCCACTTTGGACAGGTAAGTGCACAAGCGGCATTAACTTTTTAGAAGTTTTATATAATTCAATCAAATCCTCTGACATGTCTTTTGGGTGAGATGTTGTATATCTAACTCTCTTAATTGTAGATAATTTTTCAATATTTATAATCAAATCTGATATTCGATATCCTTCATTATCATAAGCGTTTACATTTTGACCAAGTAAAATTATTTCTCTTGCACCATTATCAGCTAAATATTTTGCCTCATCTAAAATTTGTTTAAATGGTCGAGAATATTCTGGCCCTCTTGTGTAAGGAACTACACAAAAATGACAAAACTTATCACACCCTTCCTGAATAGTTAAAAATGAAGAAACTTTTCCAGCTTCATTTTTTATTTTACTCAAATATTTAAATTTAGAAACTGCATCAAATTCTGTTTCTTCAATCTTTTTATTTTTTTTAGTATATTTTAATATTGTATCGTTAATTTTGTGATAAGCTTGAGGTCCAATCACCAAATCAATGTATGGCTCCCTTTTAAGCATCTCTTGGTTTTCTGCTTGTGCAACACACCCAGCAATAATCACCAAAGGTTTTTTTCTAGATCTAAAAATTTTTTTTACTCTACCTATCTCAGAATATACCTTTTCTTTAGCCTTATCTCTGATATGACATGTATTTAATAAATAACAATTTGCTTCTTCATATTTTTCAGTTTTTTCATAACCAATCTTTTTAACTGAATCAAATATTCTATTTGAGTCATATTCATTCATTTGACATCCAAAAGTTTTGATAAAAATTTTTTTACTTAATATCATTTAAACAGAATAACTTGATGAATTTTTATCTAAATTAGCATTAAAAGAAATAGATCTTCTTTCTTCGTTTGTATCTGAAAATGGATAAACTGAGTGTAATAAATAATTTGGAAACAAATAAAAATCCCCTACCTCCGGTTTAATTACATAAGTAGCATTTGAAAATAAGTTTACTGAACCATGTATCAATGCAAGACTGCCTCTTTCATTAACTTTTTTATTTTCAGATACTGAACCTAAATTTTTAGGAACTTTCAAATACCCTACTCCGGAAACATGACCAGAGTGATGATGTATTGGATTATACTCATTTTCAAATTGTCTCACTATCCAACTTTTTATTATTTCAAATGATTTAAGTTCCTTATTTAATTCATGTTGAACCCACGTTTTTACAGCTCTCCCTAAAAATTCTCCCCATTTAATTTCCTTCATAAATTCATTTTCTAACAGAAATTCCTGTTTAACCTTACCAGCAAGCTTAGAACCGTGATCTAATTTAGTAATTTTATCTTTATCAGCTATAGTTTTGTCAACATAGTCATTAAGTTTATTTACTAAATTTTCAGGCATAGTAATTTTTACAATTGAAGGACCAAATGGTCTCATTATTTTTAAATCACTCATTTTTTTTTTTAATACCGTATAATTCTAGTTTGTGATCTACTAGTTTATATCCATACTTATCTGCAACTTTTTTTTGAAGCTTTTCAATCTCATCATCTACAAACTCTATAATTTCACCAGTTTTTACATCTATCAAATGATCATGATGACCTTCATTAAGCTCTTCATATCTAGCTTTTCCACCTTTAAACTCATGCTTTGTTAATATTCCTGTCTCTTCAAATAATTTTACTGTCCTATAAACAGTTGCAATACTTATTTTTGGATCAATTTTAGACACTCTATTATAAAGCTCATCTACATCCGGATGATCACTTGACTCTGACATTACCTGAGCAATTACTCTCCTTTGATCAGTTAATTTAACCCCTTTTGCTAAACATTTTTGCTCTATTGTTTCTGACATAAAATAATTTTAACTTAAATAAATAGGGTTAATCAAATTTTTTTTAATATTAAATTTATCGCACAAATCAGGGATATTTTCGTATTTTATGTCTTTTTCACCTTTAAAATCTTGAATGCTATAACAATAGTA
>CACEEJ010000050.1 GCA_902558545.1 uncultured Pelagibacteraceae bacterium
TTTTTGAACGATGTTAGAAAAACCGCTAATAATCTTTAAAGCTGTAATCTTATATTTTTTCTTTATCTCATTTTCTTACGCTGAATTATTAAGCCCTAATAGCACTATAAGCCCGAAAGAAGTTATTAAAATTCAATTAAGTGGGCTTCAAAAAAATGATCTTGAATATAAAGATAGCGGCATAGAACAAACTTGGAAATTTGCTCACCCAAACAATAAGAGAGTAACAGGACCATTAAGCAACTTTAAGATGATGATAAAAAGCGACTCTTATGGGATGATGATTAACCACCTTAGTCACACAATAACTGAGCTTGGAAGTAGTGACAAATGGGCTCAATTTGAAGTTATCATTCTTGATAAGGAGAAAATTTATCACAAATTCAATTGGCAAGTCGAAAAGTATACCTCTGAGGGAATTTTGAAAGACTGTTGGTTAACCACAATGGTATCCAGTCCAATCCCTCTTGGAAGCTCAATTTGATTTTTCACATATACATTTTTGTTTCGTAACAATTAAAAATTTAGTAGGAATCGCAGAATGAAAACAAAAACTAAAGTTGTAGTAGTTGGTGGAGGAGTTGTAGGGGTAAGTGCCCTGTATCATTTAGCAAAAAAGGGTTGGTCTGATGTTGTTCTAGTTGAAAGAAAAGAATTAACCTCAGGATCAACTTGGCATGCAGCAGGACTACTACCTTTATTTAATATGAGTTATTCAGTTGGACAACTTCATAAATATGCGGTTAATCTTTACAAAACATTAGAGGAAGAAACTGGAAAAAATGTTGGCTTTAGTGTTGTTTCAAATATTCGTCTAGCAAGTACAAAAGATAGAATGGATGAATACCATCAATACGCAGGCGTAGCTCGAACTATCGGAGTAGATGTTAAATTTTTGAAACCAGAACAAGTAAAAGAAATTTGGCCATTATGTCATACAGATGATTTAGTTGGCGCAATACAACACCCTGAAGATGGATATATTCAACCAGCAGATTTAACACAAGCATTAGCAACAGGTGCAAGAAATAGAGGAGCAGAAATTTATAGAAACACAACTGTCCTATCAATGAGGCAAACTAAAGATGGATGGATTGTGGAAACAGATAAGGGATCAATAGAGTGCGAACATGTTATTTCTTGTTCTGGAAATTTTGCGAGACAAACAGGTGAAATGGTAGGATTAGATATTCCAGTAATACCTGTTGAACATCAATACATTGTTACAGAACCACATCCTGCAATTCAAAAAAGAAAAAAAGATGGATTACCAGAAATGGGTGTCTTAAGAGATAGTGATAGCAGATGGTATATGAGGGAAGAAGCTGGAGGATTGATTTTAGGTCCTTATGAAGATGGAGCACCAGCTTGTTATGTAGAAGGTCCATCAAAAAATTCAGAATATGAATTATTTCAAGAAGACTTAGACAGATTAGCTCCACACATTGAGGGTGCAATGCACAGAGTACCTGCGTTTGGAGAAGTTGGAGTAAAGAAAGTTTATAATGGAGCAATCTGTTATACTCCTGATGGAAATCCAATTGTTGGTCCTGCATGGGGACTTAAAAATTTTTGGATTAATGAAGGACATAGTTTTGGAATAACTGCAGCAGGTGGCGCCGGCTGGCAGTTAGCAGAGTGGATCGTTGATGGTGAACCTACAATTGATATGTTAGGAGTTGAACCAAGACGTTACGGTAACTATGCAACTAAATCTTATTTGAAAGCAAAAAATGAAGAAGCGTATAGCCATGTATTTATTGTTCACTATCCAGATGAAGAAAGGCCAGCAGCAAGACCATTAAGAACAGCTCCTTGTTATGAACGAATGAAAAATTTAGGCGCTGTGTTTGGTCAGAAGTTTGGATGGGAAAGACCTAATTTTTTTGCAACAGATGGAATGGAACAAAAAGATGATTGGTCATTTAGAAGATCGAAATGGTTTGATGCTATTAAAAAAGAATGTCAAAATGTTAAAGAAAACGTAGGTCTTTTAGATATGACTGCGTTTGCAAAATGTAGAATTAGGGGACCTAAAGCAGAAGAATTTTTAGATTATTTAGTTGCAAACAAACTTCCTAAGAAAATTGGAAGAATAAATTTATGTCATGCTTTGAACACTAAAGGTGGAGTGCATTCAGAATTTACAATAATGAAAGAAGCGGAAAATAGTTATTATTTAGTTTCTGCTGGAGCAAATTTAAGATTAGACCATGATTGGATACAAAAATGGATGCCAGATGATGGATCTGTAATATTTGAAGATCTAACAAATAGTACAGGAGTTCTGGTAGTAGCTGGTCCTAAAGCAAGACAATTAATGCAAAAGGTTTCAACAGACGATTTTTCTAATGAAAATTTCAAATGGTTGACTGCTAAAAATGTTAATGTTGGATATGCTCCAGTAAATGCAATGAGAGTAAACTTTGTGGGTGAGCTTGGTTGGGAACTACATCATCCAATTGAATATCAAAACCATATTTTTGATAAATTAATGGAAGCAGGAAAAGATTTAGGAATTAAACCTTTTGGAATTAGGGCAATGAATAGTTTAAGAGTTGAAAAATCTTATAAACTAGTTGGTACAGAATTATCAATTGAATACTCACCATACGAGTCTGGTCTTGATAGATTTGTTCACCCAAATAAAGGTAACTTTATTGGATTAGAGGCACTTAACAAATGGAGAGAAAAAGGTTTTGATAATAAATTAGTTACTTTAGAGGTTCATAACACTAAAGATGCTGATGTGCTTGGAAATAACCCAATTTTTAAAGACGGAAAAGTTGTTGGAAGAGCAACTGGAGGCGAATTTGGATTTAGATTAGATAAATCAATAGCTCTTGCAATGGTTAAGCCAGATTGTTCAAATGTGGGCGACAAATTACAAGTTGATATATTAGGTGAAATGTACGACGCTACTGTCTTAGACGAGAGTCCATATGATTCAGAAAATAATTTATTAAGAGCTTAATGAAAATTTTAGTAGCTGTAAAAAGGGTTATTGATTACAACGTTCAAATCAGAGTTAAAGAAGACGGAACGGGTGTAGTTACTGACAATGTTAAAATGTCAACCAATCCTCCTGATGATAATGCAATAGAAGAGGCTGTAAAAATTAAAGAGGCTGGTAAAGCTAAAGAAGTAGTTGCAGTAACTGTTGGAGAAGAAAAAGCTCAAGAAACAGTTAGGAAAGCTTTAGCAGTTGGTGCAGATAGAGGTATTCATGTAAAAGTTGATGGAATTCTAGAGCCACTCGCTGTTTCAAAAATTTTACAAAAAATAGTAGATAAAGAAAAACCAGATTTAGTATTTATGGGTAAACAGGCAATTGATGACGATTGTAATCAAACAGGCCAAATGTTGAGTGCTTTATTAAATTGGCCACAAGCAACATTTGCTTCAAAGATTGATGTAAAAGATAATAAATTAGAAGTAACTAGAGAAATAGACGAAGGTCTTGAAACAATTGAAATAAATGTTCCAGCTATTGTAACTTGTGATCTTAGACTGAATGAACCAAGGTATGCATCACTACCAAATATAATGAAGGCTAAGAAAAAACCTATAGAGGAAATTGCTGCTTCTGATTTAGGCGTAGATGTATCACCACGATTAGAACAA
>CACEEJ010000051.1 GCA_902558545.1 uncultured Pelagibacteraceae bacterium
ATTCTGCAAAAAAAATAATAAGTAGTGCTAATAAGAATAAAACTCCATTGCTGATTGGATATCATCGTAGACACAATTCAATAGTCTCTAAGGTAAAAGACTTTATTGACAAAGGTAAATTAGGTAAAATTGTTTCTGCAAACGTTTTGTGTTGGCTGTATAAACATAAGGCATATTACAAAGAAAAATGGAGAGTTAGTAAAGGTGGTGGTCCTTTAGGTATCAATTTAGTTCATGACATTGATATGATTTGTTATTTATTGGGTTCAATAAAATATGTTCAAGCATTTACAACAAATAAAACTAGAAAATTTCAAGTGGAGGATACAGCTACAATAAGCTTGATCTTCAATTCAGGAGCACTTTGCACACTGAATTTGTCAGATACAATTGTTGCGCCGTGGAGTTATGAATTAACTGCTGGAGAAAATCCTGCATACCCAATTACCAACCAATCTGCTTACATGATTGGAGGTACCAAAGGTTCTTTACAGTTTCCCAATCTTAAATATTGGTTTTATAAAAAAGAAAGAAGTTGGTGGAACAAAATTTTTGTTAATGAAGATAAAAACAAAAAAGACGATAATACATTAGTAAATCAAATCGATCATTTTGCTGATGTTGTTGCAAAAAAAACTAAACCAAAAGTTAATGGAAATGATGGTTTAATTTCTCTCAAAATTTTTGCTGCAATAACTAAAAGTGCAAAAACTGGTAAAAAAGTAAGTATATAAAATTCTTATTAAAATTTAAAATCATTCATTGTTTTGACATATTTTATTTGTTAACTTTTTATATGAAAAAAATTATCTTACTTGCTTTATTTAGTTTGTTATTTTTCACAAATTCAAATGCTGCATGCGATGATCCTTTAACAGAAGGTGTTGATTATTCTAATTGTAGATTTTCAGACTCGCAAGATTTACAAGGAAGTTATCTTCCAAATTCAAACCTTTCTTTTGCAAGTTTTATTCAAGTGAACTTTGATAAAAGTATCATGATGACTTCAAATCTATCGTTTGGAACTTTTCCAGAGTCTACTTTTGTAAGAGCTAATCTTTATGAGTCTGTTTCAATTGGCGCAAATTTTGAAAAAACTAACTTTACTGGAGCAAATCTAACTAGAGTTGATTTTATGGGAGCAACCTTAATCGAAGCTAATTTTCAAAATTCTAATTTGATGGAAGCTAACTTTACCTCTTCTAACATCACCAATGCTAATTTTGATGGAGCTAATTTAACTGGAGCAACGTGGACCAATGGTCAAACTTGTGGTCCAGAATCTATTAGTACTTGTAAACAATAATTAATGAATACTTCAGTTAATACAGATGATGTTATCTTTAATTTTTTTAAACAAATTTGTGATGAAAAAGATGATCAAAAATGTGTAGAGCTTGGAAACGAATGGATAAAGGCAATGGAAACTAATTTATCTGAAATGGAGAAAAACCTAAATGGAGCTGATTATATTAAGCATAAAGATGATATTCAAAGTAACAGAAATCACCTGAACACCTTAAAGAGCAAAACATCATCTGAGTGGAGAGAGTACGCAACTCAATGCATGATTGAAATAATGAATCATAAAAGTCAAAAATAATTTAAGAAAAAAACGTAAATCACTAGCTATATCGATTAATATAATGTAAAGATTATTTAAAGGGGTGTCTTAACAGACTGAGATCATACCCAAAGAACCTGTCCGGTAATTCAGAAAGGGATAAAATGGATAAAACATATTTTTTAACTCAATCAACATCATTAATATTAGTAATCGCAATTAGTTTAATATTTGCTTTTTTAGGAATTCTTCATTCTAAAAAATTTCGTGGAATTAATAATTATTTAACTGCAAATAGAAACATCGGTTTATTTTCACTTACCACAAGTCTTGTAGCATCAGCTTTAGGAGCTTGGATTTTATTTGGACCAGTTGCGGCCGCAACGTGGGGTGGGGCAGGTGCTGTTATTGGTTATGCATTAGGCACAGCTTTTCCAATGATTTTCTTAATTTATTTTGGAAAAAAAATTAGAAATGAGTTTCCAAAAGGATCTTCTTTAGTTGAGTTTATGAGAAAGAAATTTGGCAAAAGTCTATTTAAGTTAATTTTGTTAATGACAATCTTTTATATGTTCATTTTTCTTTGTGCAGAAGTAACGGCAGTTGCTGTATTAATTAATTATATATCTGGAACAGAATTGTGGATTACAGCATTAATAGTCTTGGTAGCCACTTTAAGTTACACTCTTTATGGAGGATTAAGAGCATCAATATTTACTGACAATATTCAAATGATTGTAATTGGTGTTTTAATATTTATTTTGATTTCAATTATTAGCTCATCTTCAGGAGATAATTTTTCATTTTCTTTAATAAATGAGAAAAACCCTCAACTAATAAGTTCAAATTATATTCCAGGATATACTGCTGGGTTAACTTTCTTTATAGCAGTTGCAGCAACTAATTTATTTCATCAAGGAAATTGGCAAAGAGTATATGCAGCAAAAGATTATCAAACACTAAAAAGTGGTTTGATAATTTCTTTCTTTATTATTGTTCCAATAGTTTTTTTAATGGGTTTTGTTGGAATGATTTCATTTTCAATTGATCCATCTGTTAGACCGGATTTAGGATTTTTTAGTTTATTATTAAAAGATCAAACCGAGATTTTATCCTTATTGATTGTTATACTTGGTCTTGCATTAACAATTTCTACTGTTGATACTTTGGTCAATGCTATTTCCAGTTTATTTGTAGTTGATGGCAAAGCAA
>CACEEJ010000052.1 GCA_902558545.1 uncultured Pelagibacteraceae bacterium
TTATAAATATACCTATAAAAAAAGTAATAATTCTAATTTTATTATATTTTGAACTTTCTTTAGAAGTTATAATTAATAAAAATGGTATCAAAGATAAAATTGGAATGTAAAATGGAATTATAAATCTTTTATAAAATTCTTTAAAAATATTTGATAAATTTCGCATAGAACAATTTTCTAAATTATCAATGTTTAATTCAAATTCATTTTTTTTAAGTAAGTAAAAATTTTTAATACATTTGTATATTTTTAAAGAGGAAATCTCTTGAGTTTTAATATATGTGGTCGTATTTGTTTCAAGATTTGTTAATGCAAAGTCAGATTTTGAAAAAGAAATATTTGTTATCTCTTTGTCTTTTGATGTTATAGTTGCACCTTCATAAAGAACTAAAACAGGAGTGTTACCAATTTCTTTAAATTCTCCTTTCTTAGCATAAGTAATTTGAAATTGATTATTATCAAATTCTCTTTTTAAATATAAATTATTCATTATTCCATTTTTGTCCTTTCCATCGCTATAAATGGTTATGGCTTTTATCGTATCATTAAATTTTTGCGGTTTAATAAAATTACCATAAAAATTTACTGTAGAAGATCTTAAAAATGATCTAGCAATATCCTGGCTTTTTGGAACAAGTAATGAAGTAAAAATTATTTGAGCAATCATTAAAAAAATTGAAATTTTAAAAATAAAATGAATTATTTCTATTTTGTGAACACCAAAATTCCACAAAATCATTAGCTCATTATTCAGCTCATATTTTATTGTCACATAGTAAATACTGAAAAATAATATAAACGGGAAAATTTTACTCAAGATTTTAGGAAAATTTAGCGAGGAATATTTTAAATATACTAAATAATCTCTTCCATCCTCTATCATTATATCAAGATAATTCACTGATTGAAAAACCCAAATAACCACTCCTGTACTAATAAGTGCAAGGAAAACGAACGATAAATAATCTGATAATAATTTTCTAAATAAAATTTTTTTCATTGAAATATGGTAATTTTATTCATATATAGCATTCATCTCGTATAGATTGTATTTAAAATTTATGACAGTTCAAATATCTTATAAAAACACGAAAACTAAAAATAATACTAATAATATAGTTTTATTTGTTGACGAAAATTTCAATGTTTCTAGCTTAAAAAAACATATTCTTGGCTCGGATTATGCCTATATTTCTGACCTTATTAAAAAAAGAGACGATAAAAATAAAATAATATTTTTCGATATTAGCTCAAAAAAGAGAATAATATTAGTTTCAATAAAAAAAAATATTACCACATCTGATGTAGAAAATTTAGGCGCAAGTTTTTATGATAAATTTAAAAATAATGAAATAAGTGAATTCTATTTAAATTCAGACACTTTATCAACTCAACAAAAAAATCTTATAGGATATTTTGTACATGGTATTAAATTAAAATCCTATATATTTGAGAAATACAAAACAAAAAAAAATAATAAAAATATTTCAATAATTATAACTGGTAAAAATCAACCATCTATTAAAGATAAAGTTAAATTTAAAGCAATAGAAAATGGAACTTTTTATACTAGAGATTTAGTTTCTGAGCCTGGTAATATTCTTCATCCCGATGAATATGCAAAAAGACTAAACTCACTTAGAAAATACGGTTTAAAGGTCACGGTTTATGATGAAAAAAAGTTAAAAAAACTTGGAATGAATACTTTACTTGGTGTTGGCCAGGGCAGTATAAGAGGATCTTACCTTGTTACAATCGAATGGAATGGTTTGGGTAAAAAATCTAAACCTTTAGCATTTGTGGGTAAAGGGGTATGCTTCGATACTGGTGGCATATCTTTAAAACCTGCAAAATTCATGGAAGATATGACTTATGATATGGCTGGTTCAGCTGTTGTAGTGGGACTAATGAAAAGTTTAGCACTTAGGAAAGCAAAAATAAATGCTGTTGGTGTTGTGGGGTTAGTTGAAAATATGCCCGGAGGTAATGCACAAAGACCTGGAGATATTGTTAAATCTTACAGTGGTAAAACAGTAGAAATTTTAAATACAGACGCCGAAGGTAGATTAGTTCTAGCTGATGCGTTAACTTATACTGAAGAAAAATTTAAGCCAAAATTAATAGTAGATTTAGCTACTTTAACAGGAGCTATAATTGTTTCATTAGGTTCTGAATATGCAGGTTTATTTTCAAATGATGATAATTTATCAAAACAATTAATTGATGCAGGAGAAAAAGTTGAAGAAAAAGTTTGGAGAATGCCTCTAAATAAAAATTTTGACAAGTTAATTGATTCTAAAAATGCAGATATGCAAAATATAAATTATGTTGGTGGAGCAGGGTCTACAACTGCTGCACAATTTTTGCAAAGATTTATTTTAAAGAAGACACCTTGGGCGCATCTAGATATAGCTGGAATGGCATTTTCTAAGTATGGAGGTGCATTAAACTCAGGTGGAGCTACAGGTTATGGAGTAAGATTATTAAACAAACTAATTGAGGATAATTATGAGTAATATTGAGCAAACTTTATCAATCATTAAACCAGATGCAGTTGAAAGAAATTTCGACAATGAAATTAAAGAAATGTTTAAAACTAATGGTTTTAAAATTTTAAAAGAAAAAAAAATACAAATTGAAAAATCAGAAGCTGAAAAGTTTTATAAAGTTCATGAAACTAAACCATTTTATAATGATTTATGTGCCTATTTATCATCAG
>CACEEJ010000053.1 GCA_902558545.1 uncultured Pelagibacteraceae bacterium
ATATTAAAGTGAGTACAATTTGTCTCGGCACCATGACATGGGGAGAGCAAAATAATGAACTTGAAGCATTTGAACAAATGAATTTTGCTTTAGATGAAGGAGTAAATTTTTGGGACACTGCAGAGCTTTACTCTGTGCCACCAAAAAAAGAGACATTCGGACATACAGAAATAATAATAGGTAATTGGTTCAAAAAAAACAAAAATAGGGAAAAAATTATATTAGCTACAAAGGTTGCTGGGCCTGCCAGACCATATATTAGAAATGGAGAAAATAATTTTGGTATTCAAAACTTAAGTAAAGCTATAGATGGGAGTTTAAAAAGACTACAAACAGATTATATTGACTTATATCAGCTTCACTGGCCTGAAAGAAATGTAAATAATTTTGGAAGACTAGGATATATACATAAAGAAAACGAATGGAATCAATTTGAGGATGTTTTAGGAAATCTTAAAAAATTAATTGATGATGGAAAAATAAGAGAAATAGGATTATCAAATGAAACTCCATGGGGTGTTTCAAATTTCTTAAAAATTTCAAAACAAAAAAAGCTTCCAAGAATGATGTCTGTTCAAAATCCTTATAGTCTTTTAAATAGAACTTATGAGGTTGGTTTAGCAGAAATTTCTATCAGAGATAAAATTGGTCTTTTAGCTTATTCACCATTAGCTAGTGGTTTTCTGACTGGAAAATATAGAAACAATTCTTTACCTAAGAATTCTAGAATAGAAAGGGATGGAGATTTTTGGACTAGATACAATAAACCAAACAGAAACAACGCAATAGAAGAATACTATAAAATTTCAGAAAAATATTCATTAGATATGGCACAAATGTCAATTAGATTCTGTGAAATTCAAGATTTTGTGACAAGTGTAATTATCGGAGCAACTACAATGGAGCAGTTGAAAACAAATATAGAAAGTGTAAATGTAAACTTATCTGATGATGTCATTAAAGAAATTAATCACGTACAAACAATTTATCCAAATCCATGTCCATAATTAAAAAAATTACAATATTGTTAGGAATGTTTTTTATAAGTGGTGTTGCTCAAGTTTCAGCTCAAGAAATTAAAAAAATTGGTAAATATAAAGATTGGGAGGCAATGGTTGTTATGGATGCTGAAGGTAAAGTATGCTTTGCACAATCTTTACCTATTTTGCAAGCTCCAAAAACAAATAAAAGAGATGCAAAATTATTTGTAGCATTCAGACCAAACGACAATATAAAAAATGAAGTAAGTGTTACCCCAGGTTATGAATTCAACAAAAATAATTCTGTAACAGCTGCTTCAGGGAAGAATAAATTTAAATTTGATATTAAAGAACAAGGTTTTGCGTGGATTGCAGACAATAAAATCGAATTAAAAATGATCAAACAAATGAGAAAAGGATCTAGAATTATGATCACTGGATACAATCAACAAGGTTCTCAAACAATTGATCATTACTCATTATTAGGATTTACTAAAGCTTATAACGCTTCAAGAAAAGCTTGCAGTTAATTCAATGAAATCAAAAAAGAAAATTGTTCTAGCTTATTCTGGAGGGCTCGATACCTCTATAATTTTAAAGTGGCTTCAAGAAAATTATGATGCAGATGTAATCTGTTATACAGCAGATGTAGGCCAAGAAATTGATAGAAAAAAAATTATAACAAATGCAAAAAAATTTGGTGTTAAAAATATAATTATTAAAGATTTAAAAGATATTTTTGTTAAGGACTATGTTTATCCTATGATCAGAGGACATGCGATCTATGAAGGTGTTTATTTATTAGGGACATCAATAGCAAGGCCTCTTATTGCAAAAGATCAAATAAGAGTAGCAAAAAAATTTAAAGCCTATGCAGTTTCGCATGGAGCAACTGGTAAAGGTAATGATCAAGTTAGATTTGAATTAGGCTATCATTATTTTGGTCCTAAAATTAAAATCATAGCTCCATGGAGAATTTGGAAACTGAAATCTAGAACAGATTTAATAAATTATGCAAAAAAACATGGCATAGCTATTACTAAAGATAAAAAAGGTGCACCTCCTTTTTCAGTGGATGATAATTTATTCCATACATCAACTGAAGGTAAGCTTTTAGAAAATCCAAAAAATTCTGCACCAGAATTTATATTTCAGCGAACAGTTTCTCCTGAAAAAGCACCTAACAAACCATCATTTGTTACTATCAATTTTAAAAATGGTGATCCCTTTGGAATTAATGGAAAAAAATTGTCTCCAGCTAAATTATTAACAAAGTTAAATGACCTAGCGGGTAAAAATGGAATTGGAAGAGTTGACTTAGTAGAGAATAGATTTTTAGGTATCAAATCTAGAGGTGTATATGAGACACCTGGTGGAACCCTTTTAATCAATGCTCATCGAGCAA
>CACEEJ010000054.1 GCA_902558545.1 uncultured Pelagibacteraceae bacterium
GCAGCATTGATTGATAAATTGAAATTACTGAGTCTAATATATTTCTGTAAGTGTGAATAAATTTTGCATTAGGAAAAACTTTCTTAATAATTTCAATATTAAAAAAGTTTTCTAAAGACTTATCTACAAATATCGAATTATTATTAATTCTATCTAATTTATAGTATTTTGTTAAAATATTTTTTTTTAACTTTTCATAATTTATTTCAAAATTAAACTCATCTTTATTAAAATTATTAGAAAAAATTATTGGACCAATCTGATCTAAAATAGACATATTAATAACGTGTGACTCTCCAGCTGTACCAATTTTTTCAACAGTAGATGTTAATATTGACTCTATCAAAGTTGAACCAGATCTGGGTAATCCTATAATAAATATAGGTTCAAAATCGCCTTGATTAAATGATTTTTTATCTAATTTATCAAATTTAATTTTATCAAAATATTTATTTATAATTTTATTATAATAAAATTGTGATGTTAAATTGTAAGAATAATTAGAATTAAAAATCTTTAAATGATAATTATTTAAATAATCTATTTCTTTTTTATATTTTTTATTTTTTTTCTCATTCTTTGAAAGTAAAAAATTTATTAAACCTTCTTCGTATAGACTAAACTTATTATTATTTTTTATTTGAAGTAAATCCCGAAACATCTCATCACTCAAAAAATTTGAGTCAAGCATATATAGGCCATAGTAGGCTCTAATATTTAATCTATTGATACTAAGTAATTTCAAATAAATTTCTTGCGCATGTTGCAAATCTCCAACAACTTGTTTAACTAATGCTAGATTGTAAAGTGCTCCTAATGAATTTGGGTGTTCGTTTAAAAATTTATTATAATAATCAATACTTTTGTCATATTTATTTAACTCAAAGTAAACTAAACCAAGATAAAAAAAAATTCTTTTGTCTTTAATATTTTTTTTTTCTATTTTTTGAAATATTTCTAAAGCTTTTCCAAACTCTTTTTGCTTTAAAAATTTTTGGCCTTTTAGCAAGTTCATGTGACTATAAAAATATTGTTATTTTTTAATTAATTACTATCTTAATAGATATGAAAATAGAAGATTTACCAAAAATTATTCCTGTGTTCCCTTTAAGTAATTTTATTTTATTCCCAAAAACCACTGTTCCTTTAAATATTTTTGAACCAAGATATATAGATATGATCAATGATAGTATGAAATCAAATAAAATGTTAGGTATGATACAACCACAAACTTCTATAAATGATAACAACACTCCAAAGCTATATGATGTAGGATGTTTGGGTAAAATTACTAGTTTCACCGAGACTGAAGACGGCAGATTTTTAATTGAATTAAAAGGATTACTTAGATTCATAAAGGTAAGAGAATTAAAAACAGAAAAAAAATATAGAACAGTTGAAGTAGAATTTAAGAATTATTTGGATGATTTAAGTGAAAAAAGGGAAGAATTAAAATTTAGTGACCTAGAGCTAATTTTTAAAGATTTAAAATCTCTTTTTGAAAAAAAAGGTTTTATAATAAACTGGAAAGCATTAGAAAAACAAAGTTTAGATGAAACTATTAATGCTCTAGCTATGGCCTCCCCATTTTCTCTTGAAGAAAAGCAAGTTTTGCTAGAAGCTGCAAATCTTGAAGTAAGAAAAAATAAAATTTCTGAAATTTTAAAAACATACACACATGATGTTTTTAATAATACCACTATACAATAATTAATTAATAAATCCCTTGTCTGCAACTTTAATTAAGAAGTTGTTTATCTGTGGATAATTACCCAACTTATGAACTGATTTAATTAAAAAATTATTATCAAGTTTTCTTTCTAAATTAAAAAATTCATAAACTAAGTCAATGCCATTAGCAAATATTAAATTTTTATGTCTTAATTTTTTTTCAAATTCTGCAAATACTGAGCTATCCAGTGATAATCCTAAATTTTTTTTATCATTAATTATCTTTAGCAAATTTTTTATATCTCTAATTGTCATATTAAAACCCTGACCAGCTAAAGGGTGAATTCTATGAAGCAAATCACCAAATGCTAGAATATTATTATTATAATATGATCTTAAATTTATGGATTTAAGTTCAAAACTATCAATTTTTTGAATTTTTTTAATTTTGTATTTAAAATTATATTTATAAATGAATTCTTTGATATTTGGGTGCGCATTTCCAGAGGTATCAAATGAATACACAACTGAGGTTTTTTTTTCTGAAATTGGCAAAAAGGCTAAAGGTCCATTTTTAGTAAATATTTGAATAGCAATATTGTTTTTTAACTTTTCATGTTCAATAATAGTAGTAAAGGCCTTGCTATTA
>CACEEJ010000055.1 GCA_902558545.1 uncultured Pelagibacteraceae bacterium
AAAAAATAAATATCGAAGCAGTAGTTGCTGGCAAAATTGATACCAAAAATCCCTCTTCTATTAAAACAGATATTTTTTATCAAAAGATAAAAGAGTATAAAATTAAATATTTGGGTTATAAAAAAAATATTTTAAAAATATTAAATTCATGTGATTTAGTTATACTACCAAGTTATCATGAGGGTACACCGAAAATTTTATTAGAGGCCGCAGCTTGTGGAAAAAGCATCGTATGCACTAGTGTAGCTGGTTGTAAAAATATAGTTAAAAATCAATACAATGGATTATTAGTACCTCCTAGAAATACAAATAAACTTAGTCAAGCAATAATAAAGATATGTAAAAGCAAAAGTTTAAGAAAGAAATTTATGGATAATAATTTAAAATTGGCTAAAAAATCATTTAGTCTTGATAAAGTAATCAATATCCATTTTAAAATTTATGAAACTTATTAAAAACTTCAAAATTGCAGTTATAGGTCTTGGTTATGTAGGTTTACCTTTAGCTACGGCTTTTTCATCAAAGTTTAAAGTTATTGGTTACGATACAGATAAATCAAGAATAAAAGAACTTCAGAAATTTGTAGATAGAACAAATGAAGTTGAAAAAAAAAAATTATTGAAAATTAAAAAAAACTTAAAATACACATTTAATTTTGATGACATTAAAAAATGTAATTTTTTTATTTTAACAGTTCCCACACCGATAACAAAAAAGAATAAGCCAGACCTTAAAAGTATAATTGATGTTGCAGAAAAATTAGCTTTAATTATCAGAAAAGGAAGTTTTGTTATTTTAGAGTCAACAGTTTATCCAGGTGTAACAGAAAATATTTTAGGTAAAATTATAGAAAAAAAATCAAATTTAAAAATTAATAAGGATTTTTATTTAGGCTATTCTCCTGAAAGGATAAATCCAGGTGATAAAATTCATACAATTGAAAATATTAAAAAAGTTGTATCTGCATCAAACAAATACTCAGAAAAAATCATTTACAATATTTATAAAAAAATAATTTCCAAAGGAATATTTTTGGCAAAAGATATAAAAACTGCTGAGGCGGCAAAGGTAATTGAGAATACCCAAAGAGATTTAAATATAGCTTTTATGAATGAATTATTAATTATTTTTAATAAAATGCAAATCGATTATTTTGATGTAATTAAAGCAGCAAAAACAAAATGGAATTTTATAGATTTTTCACCTGGACTAGTCGGTGGTCACTGTATAGGGGTTGATCCTTATTACTTAACTTATGCATCAAAAAAAATTGGGATTAATCCAAAAGTAATTCTTTCAGGTAGATATACAAATAATTACATGGCCGAGTATATTTCCAGTTTAGTTTTGAAAAAAACAAGTTCAATATCTAATCCAAGAATATTAATACTTGGATATACATTTAAAGAGAATGTACCAGATACAAGAAATACAAAAATAAATCAATTATGTACTCTGTTATCAAAAAATAAAAATTATAAAATATATTTAAATGATCCATATATTCATAAATTGCCAAAAAAGCTTGAATTAAAAAAAAATATTTTTTTAATTAAGAAACTAAAAAAAAATTATTTTGATACAATTCTTTTTTTAGTACCGCATTCAAATTATTTAAAAATGGGTCTTAAAAATATTAAAAAATTTGGTCGAAAAAATTCATTTGTTATAGATTTAAAAGGAAAAATTAGTGGAAAGTTCATACAACAAACTTAAAAAATTAAATTTTAAAGATTTGTCATTAATTTTAATTTCTTTAATTCCTTTGTCTTTAGTCAGTGGACCATTAATTCCTGAAATAATTATTTTATTTATAAATTTGTCTTTTTTATTTTTAATATTAAAAAATAAAAATTTTGATTTTTTAAACTTAAATATAGTTAAATTTTTTTTATTATTTTGTACTTATATAATCTTAAGATCTTTATTTTCAGATAATATTTTGTTTTCATTAAAATCTTCGCTTTTTTATTTCAGGTTTGGACTATTTGTTCTAGCATTTAACTTTTTTTTTTATAGTTCAAGTATTGAAGTTAAAAAATATTTTTTTAATATTTTAATTATATCTCTTATTTTTGTGAGCACTGACGCTATTTTTCAATATTTTTTTGGATATAATTTCTTATTAATGAAAGAAAATGTTGTGACGAGAATTTCAGGTTTATTTGGTGATGAAATGATTCTAGGAAGTTATATTGCTAGATTTTCTCCAATGATTATAGCTATTGCATATTTTAGCAAAAATAAATTATTTAAAGATGAAAA
>CACEEJ010000056.1 GCA_902558545.1 uncultured Pelagibacteraceae bacterium
TTTCCCTCAAAATCAGTTACAGTTCCACCTGCATGTTCTAAAATTGCATGACCAGCTGCTATATCCCATTCATATGCCCTCGGCTCAGCAACATAACCATCATATTCACCAGCAGCAACGACACAGAATTTTAAAGAACTTTTCATTCTAATATTTTCTTTTACCCCCATATCATCATAAATTTTTTGAATTTCAGGCTTTATTTTAGTCGAGTATGAAATAAATTTTAAATTTTCTATTTTCTTAGCAGGTAAATTACTTAAGTTTGTTTTTTTACCGTTGCTAAGCTCAAAAGCATTACCTTTTTCGTATGAGTAAAACATTCTCTTTTTTGCAGGAGCATTTATTAATCCTGCAACAGGTTTATTATTAATTATCAAACCAGCATTAATAGTAAATTCTTCTAAATTATTGATATAGTCATAAGTTCCATCAATAGGATCAACAAGCCAGAAATCTTTTAAATTTAGGTTATCTTTATTTTCAGAAGTTTCCTCTGAAATGATTGGTAAATTAGGAGTAACTTCAGAAATTTTTTTTGATATAAATTTGTTTACTTCCAAATCGCCATTACTAACTGGTGTATTGTCTGATTTTATTTTTTTTATCAAGCCTATTTCTCTTAGTTGAATAGCCAAATCTCCGGCCTCTAAAAAATTATCAATTAAATTTTCAACAATCTCTTTTAAGTTTACCTTCATTTTCCAAGTTTTTTTAATTCAACGTTTTTTGCGTTAATTACTTTTTTTCCAACATTTTCAAAATTAACTGTCACTTTATCTTTAACTATAGATTGCACTTGCCCAATTCCCCATTCTTTTTTTTGAGGATTAGTGACTTTGTCACCTGGTTCATAATCTAAAATCATTTAATTTAACTTATATTGTAAATAAGTATAAATAACACCTTATGAATAAAGATTTAAATTCTATTGGATTAGATAAAAAACCCTCAGATACTACTGTAGTTGTCGCAATGTCGGGTGGAGTAGATTCTTCCACTGTAGCAGGTATCATGAAAAAAGAAGGTTATAATGTAATTGGTATAACACTAAAACTTTATGACGATGGCAAAGAAGTAGCTGAATCAAAACAATGTTGTTCAGGTCAAGATATAATGGACGCTAAACGTGTTGCACATAAGTTAGGTATTGAGCATAAAATTTTATATTACCAAGACAAGTTCAAGCAAGGTGTTATAGATAATTTTGTTGAAAGTTATTTAAAAGGTGAAACTCCAATTCCATGTGTTCAGTGCAATCAAACTGTTAAATTTAAAGATTTATTTGAAGTTTCAAAAGAACTCAAAGCTGATGCATTGGTTACTGGCCATTATGTAAAAAGTATTACAGAAAATAAAACTACAAATATGTATAGAGCCATAGATGAAAATAGAGACCAAAGTTATTTTTTATTCAATACAACTAGAGAGCAATTAGATTATTTAAGATTTCCATTAGGTGGAATGTTAAAAGACAAAACTAGAGAAATCGCAAAAAATTTAGATTTAAACGTTGCTGACAAACCTGATAGCCAGGATATATGTTTTGTTCCAAATGGCGATTATGCTTCTGTAATACAAAAGTTTAGACCAGACTCCTTTCAGAAAGGAAATATTAAAAATTTGGAAGGTGATGTAATTGGTGTCCATGAGGGAATTATTAATTTTACAATTGGACAAAGAAAAGGAATTAAAGTTTCAGATAAAGAAGCCCTTTATGTGTTGAAGATAAATTCGGATAAAAATGAAATAATAGTTGGACCTAAAGAAAAACTTGGAAAAAAAACAATTTCTTTAAAGGAAATAAATTTATTAACTAACAAAGAAGATTTAGATCAAAATTTATTTGTTAAAGTTAGATCTACTGGAAGTCTTCTAGAGGCAAAAGTTGATCTTATAAATAACAATAATGCTAAAGTTAATTTAACTATTCCTGAAGATGGCATTTCACCTGGTCAGGCATGTGTTTTTTATCGTAAAGACCAGTTTGGCTACAAAGTGCTTGGTGGTGGTTGGATTAAAGAATAGCAGAAGAATTATTTCTTCTTATTTTT